>CANNKR010000016.1 GCA_947504615.1 Gemmatimonadota bacterium
AACTCGGTCGCCGAACTCATTGCCGCCATCACCGCGTACCTCGATCATCGCAATGAGGCTCCGACCCCGTTCGTCTGGACCGCATCCGTCCGATCCATTCTTGCGAAAGTCCGCAAAGCGAAAGACACTTTAGCATCACACCACTAGCGTGTCCCATGCGTCGCAAGATATGGTTCGCACTGTGGAAATGCCTGAGGATCCTCACCGGGTTGCCGATTCGGCAACTATTAGACAGCCGCCCGATGGAGCGATGACACCCGCCACCCCCGTAGAGCAGTCGGATTTCGACGCGCTGCTTGAACTGCTGGACGGCGAGACGATGCGTGAGGTCGTCGCGATGTTCGCCGGCTCGGCGCCGGATCGCTTGGTGGTAGCTCGGGATGGCATCGCCGTCCGGGATGTTGCCACGGTGGCCACGGCGTTCCACACGCTGCGCTCGGGGTGTGGACAGTTGGGCGCCCGGCACCTTGAAGCACTGTGCGCCAACGCGGAGCGAACCGCAAAATCGGGCGACTTCGAGGCGACGTCACTGCTGCTCGGTCAGGTCGAGCACGAACTCGCCCGATGCCTGGGGTGGTTCCGCGACGGCGGGTGGCTGAGCGTCTGACCGCGTTCGACGCCGGCCCGTGACCAGGTGCCGCGCATCCCATTGGTGGCGTGCCGATGTCCCCCGTCGCCTTGCTCCGCTCGAGGCCGGTTCCTAATTTCCCCGAATGTCAGTCATCGTTGTTCATAAGGAGGCTTGAGGTGTCGCTAACGCTCGCCCTGCGCGGCGGTGATCCGTCGCGCGTTTCCACCCCGTTGCTCGCCGTGGCCCTGCACTCTGGTGGCGTCTTTCCGCGCGTGCTCGCGGCGCTCGACAAAGCCTACGGTGGCGTGCTGTCGCGTGCGGTGGCGCAGGCGGATTTCAAGGGAGTGCGCGACGAGTCGCTGCTCTTCATCGGCAGCGGCCGCGGTCCCTCGCGCGTGCTGCTCGTCGGTCTCGGCGAAAATGAGGACACCTATGCCGCGGTCACGCGCGCGGCCACGCTGGCCGGGCGCAAGGGCAACGCGATGGGTGTCCGGAAGATGGCGTTCTGGGCGCCGCAGCTCTCCGGTGACACGGTGGAGGCCGCCGCCTTCGGCCTCAGCCGCGGCTCGTGGGATTTCATGGATTACAAGACGCAACCGCCGGCGAAGGATCGCCCACGGCCGCTCGTCGAGGCGGTCGTCGTGGCCACGGATGCCCGCGGCTCTCAAGCATCGTTCGCTGCGGGCGTGGCGCTGGGCGAGGGGCAGCGCATCGCCCGTCGTCTGCAGCAGCTGCCGGGCAACGTCTGCACCCCCGAGCATTTTGCCCGCACCGCGCGCGAGATCGGCAAGCGCCACAAGCTGCGGGTCTCCGTCATGGGACGCCGCGACCTCAAGCGCCTCAAGATGGGTTCGTTCCTGGCCGTCGCGCAGGGGACGCCGCAGGATCCCAAGCTCATCGTGATCGAGTATCGCGGTGGACGGCGTGGCGACGCGCCCGTGGCCTTGGTGGGCAAGGGCCTCTGCTTCGATTCCGGCGGCATCTCCATCAAGCCGGCGCAGGGCATGGAGTTGATGAAGTACGACATGTCCGGCGCCGCGGGCGTGCTGGGCGCCATGGACGCGATTGCGCGCATGAAACTGCGCGTGAACGTCGTCGGACTCATCGGCAGCACCACCAACATGCCGTCTGGCACCGCCATGAATCCGGGCGACGTCGTGACCGCGATGAACGGCAAGACCATCGAGATCCTGAACACCGACGCCGAGGGGCGCCTGGTGCTCGCCGATGTGCTGGCCTACAGCGCCCGCTTCAAGCCCGCGGCGATCATCGATGCCGCCACGCTCACGGGCGCCTGTGTCGTGGCGCTCGGGAACACGGCCACTGGGGTCATGGGCAACGACCAGTCGCTGGTGGATGAAGTGCTCTCGGCCGCCAAACGCGGTGGCGAGCCCGGGTGGCCGCTGCCGATGTGGGACGAGTATCGCGAACTGATCAAGGGCGACATCGCCGACATCAAGAACACGGGCGGGCGCGGCGCCGGGACCATCACGGCCGCGCTGTTCCTGGCCGAGTTCGTGCCGGCCGGCGTGCCGTGGGTGCACTTGGACATAGCGGGAACGGCGTACTCCGAGAGCGACCTCGTGGTGATTCCCAAGGGGCCCACGGGAACGCCCGTGCGCACCTTCGTCGAGTTCGTGCGAGGAAGGGCCCGCTGATCGGAGGCCGTCGCGTGAGGGGCCGCCTCCTGGCGGCCCTTCTGCTAATGGGAGGCTCCGTCGTGGCTGCCCAGCAACCCGTCGCGCCGCGGGACAGTTCCGCGCGCCCGGTGGCGGTGCCGCGGTCTCCGCTCGATACGCTGCTGCCGCGTGGCGCGTCGGAGCGCGACGCCCGCGATTCCGCGGCCGTCGATTCAGCGGCGCTTCGTCGCAAGCGCATCGCGGCCGACACGATCAAGGCTCCGCTGGCGCACGCGGAGCGTCCGATGCCGCTGGATGACCGATGGCACTGGAGCGGCGCCGCTCTGCGGGATGCAGGCGCCGTCACCCTGGCCGACCTGCTGGCGCGGATACCGGGGGTCTCTGCCTTCCGTGCCAACTGGATTCCCGCGGCGCAGTTCATCGCGTGGAACGGTGACGCCGGTCGGGTGCGCGTCTTTCTCGATGGCGTCGAGCTCGACGCCATTGACCCCCGCAATGGCGGCATCCTCGATCTCGGGGTCATGCCGCTCTGGCAACTGGAAGACGTCGTGGCAGAGCGCGCGGCAGGCGAGCTGCGCGTGCACTTGCGTTCGTGGCGGGTGGATCACACGACCCCCTTCACCCGCACCGACATCACCTCGGGGAGCGAGAACACCAACCTGTATCGCGGCTACTTCGGCAAGCGCCTGACGAACGGCGGCGTCATCCAACTGGCGGCGCAACAGTCCAGCACGGCGTCCCCGCGCACGGGCGGCGATGGCACTGGCCTCCAGGTATTCGGCCGGATCGGATGGGCCAGGAAGCGGTGGAGCGTGGACGCCACGTGGAATCGCGCGACCCTCGATCGCGCCGCGACGGTCCGGTTCCCCCAGTATTCCACGATCACCCAGGCCGACGGTTCTCCGGCCTTCAAGGGGTCGCTGGGGAGCGCGTACGCACGCATCGCGTGGGGCGATCCGGACGCGAAGTCCGCGCCGTGGATCCAGCTGATCGCGGCCACGCAGATGGTCGCCGAGAACAGCAAGGTATCAACGACGACGTCGTTGACCACGCCGGCCACCGCGATCAAGGACACCGTGGATTCCGCCACGTCACGGTCCCAGTACGTGCTGGCGGCCGGCGCATCGCGGTGGGGGCTCTCCGGGAGCGTGACGGCGCGACTGCGCGCCGGTGGTGGGCGGACCGATCTGTCGCCCTCGGCCCGCCTCGCCTTCGCCCGATCGTTCGTCTCGCTGGCCGCGTTCGCCGAAACCCGTGGCGCCGATTCCACCCGCCGTCTCGACCTGACGGCGCGCATCGCCCCCTGGCGATGGCTGGTGCTGGACGGGGCGTATGGGGTGTACACCCCGCGCGCGTCGGTCATCGACATACCGGCATTTACCGCCTCGCGGGTGGTGCTGGGGACCCGAGTCTTTGGATTATCCCTCAGCGGAGGGCTGGCCACCCGGGGACAGACGAGCGTGGCAGCGCCAGTCGCGCTGGACAGCAGCCTGGTACGGGTGACCACGGGGGCGGTGAAGGGGGCGGTGTTCGAGATGCACCGGACCGTCTATCGCGATCTGTCGTTCGCGGTAAGCGGCATCCGCTGGGAAGGGCAGGGCGCGTACCGCCCGCAGATGGAGATACACAGCAGCCTTACCCTGGACAGCAGCTTTCCGGGCAAGTTTCCGCGCTCGAACTTCCATATGCTGGCTTCGGCGATGTACGACCACCGGACGCCGATGTTCTTCCCGACGCGCTCGGGCGGCATCGGGGCGACGACCACTCCCCTCGATGTGCTTTCGGCGCGGCTGGAGTTCCGCATTGAAAGCGGCACGGTCTTCATCCAGGGGACCAACCTGACCGGGAAGATCTACGACACGGCGCCGGGGTATGTGATGCCGCGCAACATGCAGTACTACGGGATTCGCTGGGAGTTCTGGAAATAGAGCGCGCGAGCGCTCGAGACCGCACGAGCGCTGCAGCCCCTGGGTCCTTCCCTATCTCGTTGGCACAGTGTAGCTTATCAGGTTCTATATGATTCGCTCCATGACCGGGTTCGGAGCGGCAGACGGCGTCGTGGGCACTGCCCGCATCAGCGTCGAACTCCGCACCGTCAACCATCGCTTCTTCAGCCCCAGCCTCAAGCTTCCGTCGGCGCTCAGCCGCTGGGAGGGTGAGGTTCGCGATGCGTTGCGCAAGCGCATTGCGCGGGGTCACGTGACGGTCTCGGCGCGGATTGAACGTGCGGCCGATCTCGGGGCGGGCATCGACGAGACGCGTTTCGCCCAGTACGCCACACAGCTCTCGACGCTGCGCGACAAGTACGGGCTGATGCAGGTGGACGTGGCGACGGTGCTCCGCATGCCGGACGTGATGCGTTCGGGTGGCGAGGACGAATCGTTCGAGGGCGGCGCCGAGGCCCTGGTCGGCATCGTGGACGCGGCCGCCGGCGCGCTGACGATCATGCGGGAGCAGGAAGGCGCTCGGCTGGCCACGGTCATCCTGGATCGCCTGGCCACCATCGAGGGCGCGGTGGAGCGCATCGCCGCGCGCGCACCGGAACGCGTCATCGCGCAGCGCGATCGACTGCTCGAACACGTGGCCAAGCTGACCGACGGTGTCGTCCTCGACGAACAGCGCCTGGCTCAGGAGATCGCCATCCTGGCCGATCGCCTCGATGTGGGAGAGGAGATCGACCGGTTTCGCACGCACATCGCCGCCTTTGGCGACGCACTGCGCGATGGCGGCGACGAGGCGGTGGGCAAGCGACTGGGGTTCCTGCTGCAGGAAATGCTGCGCGAGGCAAATACGACGGGAAGCAAGGCGAACGACGCCGTCATCCAGCGCGACGTCATTGCGATCAAGGAAGAGCTCGAGCGCATCCGCGAACAGGTGGAGAACGTCGAGTGATCGCCTTCCCGGTAGTGCTCTCGGCGCCATCCGGTGCCGGCAAGACGACCATCTACAAGCGGTTGATGGCCGAGCGTGCCGACGTGGGCTACTCGGTGTCGTGCACCACCCGCGCGCCGCGTCCCGGTGAAGTGGACGGCGTCGACTACCACTTCCTGTCGCCAGAGGAGTTCAGCCGCCGGCGCGAGGCGGGCGAGTTTGCCGAGAGCGCCCAGGTGCACGACCGCGCCTACGGGACGCTGCGCAGCGAAGTGCAGAAGGTGCTGTCGGCAGGGCGGCACGTGATGATGGACATCGATGTGCAGGGCGCGGCGCAGTTTGCTCGGGCGTTTCCGCAGTCGGTGCTGGTCTTCATCATTCCGCCGTCCATTGACGTGCTGGTGGAGCGGCTGACGCGGCGCGGCAGCGAAGACCGCGCGGCGTTGCTGGTGCGGCTGCGCAGCGCCCAGAAGGAGTTGCACGAGATCGGGCGTTATCATTATGTGGTGGAGAACGACAATCTCGACCGCGCGGTGGCGCGCGTGTCGGCGATCATCGATGCCGAGATGGCGCGTCGCGAGCGCGCGCCCGCACTCGACGAGCAGGTGGCCGGGCTCATTGCCCGGCTGGAACAGGAAATCACGAATTACGTCTAACCCCGGAAGGCGATCATGCGAGTTTTCACCCCGTCCGAAGTCACCGTGCACGCGACCAACAAGTACCTGTCGGTGCTGGTGGCCGCCAAGTACGCCCGCGTGCTCAATGAGTTCCCGCGCGACCGCTCCAAGTCGGGCGAGAAGAAGCTGACGACGCGCGCGCTCGAGGAGCTGACGGAAGGGCGCATCGAGTACCGTGTGGTGCCGCGTCGTCGGCCCACCGAGTAACAGGGGCAGGGGAGCGCCGAGATGCGCCCCTTCGATGGCCACCGCGTCCTCCTCGGTGTGACCGGGGGGATTGCCGCCTACAAGTCGGCGGCGCTTGCGCGTGACCTGACTGTCGCCGGCGCCGAGGTGGACGTCGTGCTCACCCGGTCGGCGCGCGAGTTCGTCGGGGCGATCACGTTCGAGGCGCTCACCAGTCGGCCGGTGCACGACCAGCTCATCGCCACTGGGCATGCGCTCGACCATATCCGCCTTCCCCGTGCCGCCCACGTGATCGTGGTGGCGCCGGCGACCGCCGATTTCATCGCCCGCGCCGCCGCAGGGCGAGCCGATGACCTGCTGACCGCATCACTGCTCGCGGCGGGCGACGTGCCGGTGCTCGTGGTGCCGTCGATGAACGATCGCATGTGGGCCCACCCGCAGGTGCGCGCGAACGTCCAGCGCCTGCGCGAGATCGGCTACCACGTGCTCGAGCCGGACACCGGCGCGCTGGCCAGCCGCGAGGAAGGCAGCGGCCCGGGGCGCATGCCGGAGCCGTCGGCGATTCGTGCGCATATCGCGCGATTGCTCGAGCCGGCATCCGTGTTGACGGGCAAGCGCGTGGTGGTCTCCGCCGGCCCGACGCGTGAGGCGCTCGATCCCGTACGTTTTCTCAGCAACCACTCCAGCGGCAAGATGGGCGTGGCGCTGGCGTCGGCGGCCTGGCGCCGCGGTGCTGATGTGACCCTCGTGGCGGGGCCGCTCGCGGTGGAGTTCCCCACGGGGCCGCGCGTGATGCACGTGGAAACCACGCAGGACATGGCCGATGCCGTGCGGCAGGCCCTGGCCGGCGCCGACGTGTTGATCATGGCCGCCGCCCCTGCCGATTTCCGCCCCGATCAGGTGGCTGCGCAGAAGATCAAGAAGGGAGACGCGGCGCCGCCGCTCGCCATGGCATTCACCACCGACATCCTGCAGGCGACGCGCGATGCGCGGCGACCGGGATGTGTGGTGGTGGGGTTCGCGCTGGAGACGGAGCAGGTGGAAGCGCACGCGCGGGCCAAGCTCGAGAAGAAGGAACTCGACCTGATCGTGGCGAACCGCGCGGAGGAAGGCGCCGGGTTCGGCTTTGACACCAATCGCGTGACGATTCTGGGGCGCGACGGGTCGATCACCGAGCTCCCGTTGCAGAGCAAGGTTGACGTGGCCGATGCCATCCTCGATCGCGTGGCCGGGATCCTCGATGGACGGTAGGGAGCGCCTGCGTCTGTACCTCGAGCAGCGGCGGGAACTTGGCGAGTCCGAGTTCGTGCTCGACTCCATGCCGTTGGACGACGTGTTGCGGCTCATCGGCGACAACAGCCCGGCGGCTCCGCGCTCCTCCGCTGCCGGGCCGCGCCCGCACGGCGAGTCACGGACTACGCGACCGGAGGCCCCGGCGGATGGCGGCAACTGGCGGGATGCGCTCACGGCTATTGGCGCGGACGCCCCAGCCCGCAGCGCCCCACCGGCTGCGGCTCCTAAGCAGGCATCGGCCACGGCGAGCGCAGCGGCTCAGCCGCTGGCGACGGTCTCGACTGATGCGGGCCAGGGCATTGTGGTCGGCAGCCCGCGACGCGAGTTGCAGCAGGGCCCACTGGCGGCACTCGACTCGCTGGACGCGGTGGCCGCGCACATCGCCGCGTGCAGCGGCTGCGCGCTGGCCAAGACGGCCAAGAACCACGTGCCCGGCGAGGGAAGCCCCAAGGCCCAGTTCGTCGTGGTGGGCGAGGCGCCCGGGGAAAAGGAAGACGAACTCGGCCGCCCCTTCGTGGGGCGGTCGGGCGATCTGCTGACCAAAATCCTCGAGGCCGTGCAGTTGAAGCGCGAGGATGTCTTCATCTGCAACGTCCTGAAGCATCGGCCGCCCGGCAACCGCAACCCGAGCGCCGACGAGATCCGGGCCTGCAGCCCGTATCTGCTGCGGCAGCTCGAACTGCTCCAGCCCCGCGTGATCCTGGCCCTGGGGACCTTTGCCGCCCAGACGCTGCTGCAGAGCACCCTGCCGATCGGTAAGTTACGTGGTCCTGTGCACCGCTTTCACGGTGTCCCCCTGATTGTGACGTATCACCCCGCGGCGCTCCTCCGGAATCCCGCGTACAAGCGCCCGACTTGGGAAGATGTCCAGCTCGCCCGTCGAATTTTCGATTCCGCAAACCAAGCCTGATCCCTTCCGGGACCGGCGTCCTCCGTATTCGGAAGACGCCGAGCAGGCCGTGCTCTCGGCGATGCTCCTCGACGCCGACGCCGTGGCGCGCGCGTCAGAGCTCATCGATGAAACGATGTTCTATCGCGAGCCGCACCGGCGCATTTACAAGGCCATGCTCGCGTTGCACCGCGACGGCGGAGCGGTGGACCCGCTCACGCTCGCCAACGAACTGGAGCGGGTGGGCTCGCTGGAAGCGGTGGGTGGCAAGGACTACCTGGCCACGATCATCGACTTCGTGCCGACCACGGCCAACGTGGAGCACCACTGCAAGATCGTGCGCGAGAAGGCGCTGCGGCGTCGCCTCATCGAGGTGGCCACCGGGATCGTCACCGAGGCCTATGAGGGGCAGCACCAGTCGCATGACCTCATCGACATGGCCGAGCACAAGATCATGGAGGTGGGCAAGGATCGCGGGGCGGAAGGATTCGTCCGCATCAAGAACCTGCTCTGGTCGGCCATGGAGCGCATCGACCTGCTGCGCGCCAGCGGCGGCGACATCACCGGCGTGCCGAGCGGCTTCGCCGACCTCGACAAGCTGACCCTGGGGTTCCAGCGCTCCGACCTGATCATCGTGGCGGCGCGTCCGTCGATGGGCAAAACGGCCTTTGTGCTGAACATCGCGCAAAACGCAGCCATCGACCGCAATGTTCCGGTTGCGGTCTTCTCCCTCGAAATGAGTAGAGAGCAGCTGTTGCTCCGTATGCTCGCTTCGGAGGGTCGCGTGGACGCACAGCGGATTCGCAGTGGAAAACTCACGCCGGAAGACGACGCGCAACTCGCGCGCGCCGCTGGTTTCCTGGGCAACGCCCCCATCTGGGTGGACGATTCGCCGGGGCTGAGCATCTATGATATCCGGTCGCGGGCGCGCCGCCTCAAGGCGACGTCGGACATTGGCCTGGTGATCGTGGATTACCTGCAGCTCATTGCGCCGCCGCCGGATTCCGAGAACCGCACGCAGGAAATCTCGCAGATCTCGCGCGCCCTCAAGATCCTCGCCAAGGAGATCGACACGCCGGTGATCGCGCTGTCGCAGCTCTCGCGCAGCGTGGAGTCGCGCACGGACAAGCGCCCGATGCTGTCCGACCTTCGTGAGTCGGGCTCCATTGAGCAGGATGCCGACGTGGTCATGTTCATCTACCGCCCTGAGTATTACGAGGGGGCGTACGACGAGCAGGGGACGGCGAAGATGCTCAAGGACACCAACATCCCGCTCGACGGCCTGGCGGAAGTCATCATTTCCAAGCACCGCAACGGGCCCACGGGCATGGCGCGCCTGAATTTCCGCAAGCAGTTCACGCGCTTCGAGAGCTACACGGACCGCAAGCCCGTCTGATGGCGGCGAAAGCCCGCACATCATACCGCTGCACCGAGTGCGGCGCGGATCACCCAAGGTGGCAGGGCAAGTGCGATGCCTGCTCCGAGTGGAACACGCTCGTCGAGGAGATCGTGGCCCCTGCAGCGGCCGCCGGCAAGAAGGAACGCCGGGCGGCGGGCGCCGCCGGATTCGCGCGGGGCGGATCGGTACTCGAGACGCCGCGTCTGCGTGACGTGGTCGGCACCGAGAGTCACCGGCTGCGCACCGGGTTGGCCGAGTTCGACTTCGTACTCGGCGGTGGCGTGGTCCCCGGCTCCATGGTGCTCGTCGGCGGCGAACCGGGCATCGGCAAGTCCACCATTCTGCTGCAGGTGGCGTCGCGCCTGGAATCGGCGGGGCACTCCGCGCTGTACGTCAGTGGCGAAGAGTCGCCGCTGCAGGTGAAGCTTCGCGCCGACCGTCTGGGCGGCGGCTCGCTGGACGTATCGCTACTGGGTGAGACGAACCTCGAGACGATCCTCGCCACCGCGTCGGAGCGACAGCCGGCCGTGATGGTGATCGACTCCATTCAGACCGTCTTCACGGGTGATCTCGAGGGTGCTCCCGGCAATGTCGGCCAGGTGCGCGAGTGCGCGGCGCGGCTCATGCGATTCGCCAAGGAGAGCGGCACCGCGGTGTTCGTGGTGGGGCACGTGACCAAGGGGGGCGGCATCGCCGGCCCCAAGACGCTCGAACACATCGTGGATACTGTGCTCTATTTCGAGGGCGAGAATACGGCGGACCATCGGGTGTTGCGCGCGACCAAGAACCGATTCGGATCGGTGGACGAAATCGGCGTCTTCCGCATGACGCAGGAAGGGCTGATCCCGGTGGACAACCCGAGCGCCCTCTTTCTCGGCGATCGCGCGGATGCCACGGCGTCAGGAAGTGCGGTCACCGCGCTGCTCGAAGGATCACGGCCGATGCTGCTCGAGATCCAGGGGCTGGCCGCCAAGGCGGGGTTCGGCACGCCGCAGCGTGTCAGCACGGGGTTTGACGGGCGTCGGCTGGCGCTCTTGCTCGCGGTGCTCGACAAACGTGCGGGGCTCTCGTTTGCGCAACTCGACGTCTTTCTGAACGTCGTCGGTGGCGTGCGCGCGGGTGAGCCCGCCGCCGACCTGGCCGTGGCCGCGTCGCTGGCGTCATCGGTGTATGACCGCCCGCTGCCGCGCGATGCGGTGTTCGTCGGTGAAGTGGGGCTGGGCGGCGAGATCCGTTCGGTCTCGCAGATCGACCGTCGCCTCGCCGAGGCCGAGAAGATGGGGATGCGCGTGGCGTACGTGTCGGAGCGCGGGTTGCCGCGGCGAGCCACCAAGGCGCTGAAAGTGGTGGGGGTGCGCGACATCACCACGCTGCTGCGGGAACTGTTCACGTGAGCGGCCGCGACGTTGGGGTCGTGATCGTCGCCGCCGGTGCCTCCACGCGCGCCGGGGATGGCGAACTCAAGCAGTTCCGTTGGGTGGCGGGGCGGCCCATGCTGCTGCATTCGCTGCAGTTGTTTCAGGAGCGGGCCGACGTCGCCATGGTCGTCTGTGTCCTGCCGCGGCAATACGCCGGCGATCCGCCGCCCTGGATCTTCCAGAGCGACGCCGACCGCATGCTCGTGTCGGTGGGTGGGCGTACCCGCGCCGAAAGTGTGCGGAACGGCATCGCGGACCTGCCACCGGAATGCCGCATCGTGCTCGTGCATGATGCCGCTCGCCCGCTGGTGCCAATGACGGTGGTCGATCGGGTGATCGACGCGGTGCGCGCGGGAACGTCAGCCATTGCCGCGCTGCCGGTCATCGACACGCTCAAGGAAGTGTCGGCCGACGGACACATTGTGCGCACCGTGCCGCGTGACGGCCTGTGGCGGGCGCAGACGCCGCAGGGGTTCCCGCGCGATCTGTTGCTGCGCGCGCATCGCGCCGCGGAGGACGGGGGCTACGACGCCACCGATGACGCCGCGCTCGTGGAGCGGCTGGGCGAACCGGTGCTGGTGGTGCAGGGGAGCGAACGCGCGATGAAGGTCACCGACACGGGCGATTTCGATCGCGCCGAGGCGATGTATGGGCTCGCTGACTGACGCGCGCCCGGTCCCGTTCTGGTCGCCGGCGGAAATCGACGCCGCAATCCCACGCGTCATTGCGCATGTGACGAACGGTGGTCTTTTGGCGTACCCGACCGAAACGGTCTATGGCTTCGGCGGAGCCATCGATACCGACGCCGTCACCGCGCTGGTTGGGCTCAAGAACCGCCCGCTGGGCAAGCCGTTCCTGTTGCTCGTGTCGAGCAGCGCCATGATCGGCCGCCTGGGGTTGCACATGACGCACTCGGCGTCGATGCTCGCCGCCCGCTTCTGGCCGGGCCCGCTCACGCTGGTGTTGCGCGGTGCCGAGAAGCGCGTGCCCGCGCGTCTCCGCGGGCCCGAAGGGGGCGTCGCCGTCCGCTGGACCTCGCACCCGGCGCTGCAACGGCTCATTGCTTCGCTCGGCGATCCGCTGACCTCCACCAGCGCCAACAAGCCACGGCAACCGGCGGCGCTCGCCGCCAGTGAAGTGCTCTTGCAGTTCGCGCCGCTGGTGCAAAGTGGTTCGCTGATGGTCCTCGACGGTGGACGGCTCGAGCCGTCCGCGCCCTCGACCGTCGTCGATTGCACCGGCGCGCACCTGCGCGTCATCCGGCCCGGCGCACTGTCCGCCGAAGTGTTGCGATCCGTGGTCCCGGACCTGGTGGGCGACCAGTGACCATGCGGGTGCTGTTCGTCTGTTCCGGAAACACCTGCCGCAGTCCGCTCGCCGAAGCCATCGCGCGCCGGCAGGCCGATGCACGGGGTCTCGACATCATCGTGTCGAGTGCCGGCACTGGCGCGTGGGATGGTGCACCGGCATCGGACGGGGCCATCCTCGTGGGCATTGAGCGCCGCCTCGATGTCACGGCCCACCGCGCGCGAACCCTGACACGAGAAGTGGTGGCGGCCGTCGACCTCGTGTTGTGCATGGCGACGCACCACGTGGAGCACGCCGAATCGCTTGGTGGTGGCGGAAAGACCTTCCTGCTCACCGACTATGCCACGGCGCAGCAGACCGGGCGGTCGATCGCCGATCCATTTGGCGGCGGCCTGGACGACTATCGCATCACGGTCAATGAGCTTGAACTGGTGATGGAGCAAGTCCTCGATCGTCTCGAGGCCGAGCGTTCATCGGCGGGGCCGGAATGAGCGCGCTGCCGGGCCGGCTTGTGCTCCTCGGCCATCCGGTGGCGCATTCGCTGTCGCCCGTGTTCCAGAATGCCGCGCTTCGGCGCGCGGGATTGCCGTTGACCTACGAGGCGCTCGACGTGCCGCCCGCGCGTCTTGAGCGGGTGGCGTCCGAACTGCGCGTGGCCGACGCCGCAGGCAACGTGACCGTGCCCCACAAGGAAACGTTCGGACGGTTGTGCGCTCGCCGGTCACCCATTGCCGATCGGGTTGGCGCCGTGAACACCTTCTGGACCGAGGACGGGGTGCTTGTCGGTGACAACACGGACGTCGGTGGATTCGAAGAAGGGGTGGTTCGCGCGTTCGGTGCGGGGCGCCGCTGGTCGCGCGTCACCGTGATTGGGGCCGGGGGCAGCGCGGCGGCGGTGGTCGCCGCCACCGAGCGTTGGCTCGAGACGAAGGTGCTGCTCTGGACCCGCTCGGTGGAGCGCGCCGCGGCGCTCGCCGCACGATTCCCGCACGTGCAGGTGGCGACGTCACGCGAACAGGCGATGGCGCACGCCGAACTGATCGTCAACGCGACACCACTCGGCCTCGCCATCGGTGATCAGTTTCCCGTGGCCATCCAGGACCTGCCCGCTAAGGCATCCGTCTTTGACCTCGTCTACCAGCGCGGTGAAAGTGCGTGGGTGCGCGCTGCGCGCGGGGCGGGGCATCCGGCCGCTGACGGACTGGGCATGCTCATCGCGCAAGGTGCGTTGTCGTTTGAGCGGTGGTTCGGCCGCGCGCCAGACCGGGAGGCCATGTGGTCCTCCGTGCGGAACTGACTTCGGGTTGGCGACGCGTCTCGCGCGGCGCCCTGGAACTGCTCCTGCCTCGCGCCTGTCTGGTCTGCGGCGGGGCCATGGACGCCGCGGACTCCGGGCTGGCGTGCGGCCGTTGCTGGAGCCGGCTCCCGTTGCTGCCGAAGCCGTGGTGCCCCCGCTGTGGCCATCCGCAGGCCGCTCACCCCGCTGCGCACCGTCCGGCGACCACCGCCTGCCGCGTGTGCGCACAGCTCCACCCGCAGTGCACGATCGCCCGATCGGTCTGCTGGGTGCCGCACGCCGCCAGTTCGCCGATGCTCGCCGCGCTGAAGTATCAGGGGTGGTGGGCCATCGCTGACGCCATGGCCGAGCGGATGGTGCGAGCGGGGCGGGAGGTGCTGGAGGGGCTGGAGCGCCCCGTGTTCGTCCCAGTGCCGCTGGCATCGGGTCGGTTGCGCGAGCGCGGCTTCAACCAGAGTGCGCACCTCGCGCGCGCCCTCGCGGCCCGCACCGGAGGCGTGGCGCTGGATGCCGTGCTCGTGCGCACGCGCGCCACGGTGTCGCAGACGCAATTGACACCCGGTGAGCGACTGGTGAACGTTCAGTCAGCGTTTGCCGTGCCGGTACTTCGGCGCGCCGCGATTCGCGGCCGTTCGCTTGTCCTGGTCGACGACGTGCTCACTACGGGCGCCACGCTGAATGCGTGCGCCGTCGCGTTGCTCGACGGCGGAGCGTCCCAGATCAGGTATTGGACCTTCGGACGGGCGCGCAGTGACGCTGACCGTCCATGAACTCTCCGGGAGCTCGAACGATGGCTATCAAGATCGGCATCAACGGATTCGGCCGCATCGGCCGCCAGGTACTTCGTGCCGCCAAGGAACGGGGCGACGCGCTGGACTTCGTCGCAATCAACGACCTGACGGACACCAAGACGCTGGCGCACCTGTTCAAGTATGACTCGGTGCACGGCGCCTTCGAAGGCACGGTGACGCACGACGAGAACTCGATCACCGTCAACGGCGACACCATCAAGGTGTTCAAGGAAAAGGACCCGTCGGCGTTGCCCTGGAAGGCGCTCGGCGTCGACATCGTGCTCGAAGCCACCGGCCGCTTCACCAAGGCCGACGATGCGCGCAAGCACATCGCCGCCGGTGCCCGCAAGGTGATCATCTCTGCGCCGGCCACGGGCGAGGACCTCACGATCGTGCTTGGCGTCAACCACGAGAAGTACGACAACGCCGCGCATCATATCCTGTCCAATGCGTCGTGCACCACGAACTGCCTGGTGCCGATGGTCAAGACCATCCGTGACGCGTTCGGCTTCAAGCACGCCTCGATGGTCACGATCCACAGCTACACCAACGACCAGAACATCCTCGATCTGCCGCACAAGGACCTGCGCCGGGCGCGTGCCGCCGCCCTGTCCATCATCCCGACGACCACCGGGGCAGCCAAGGCCACGGCCCTCGTCATTCCGGAAGTGAAGGGGAAGATCGACGGCATCGCCATCCGCGTGCCGACCCCGGACGTGTCGCTGACGGAACTCACCGTCGAAGTCGAGAAGGCGACGACGATCGCCGACGTCAACGCGGCGTTCAAGGCGGCCAGCGAAGGGGCGCTCAAGGGCGTGCTGCAGTATCAGGAAGTCGAACTCGTCTCGGTGGACTACGTCGGCAACCCGCACTCCTGCATCCTCGACTCCAAGTGCACCAATGTCATCGACGGCACCATGGTGAAGGTGTCCGGCTGGTATGACAACGAGTGGGGCTATTCGGTGCGCTGCGTCGACCTGATGACGTACGTCGGCGCGCGCCTCTAGTCGGAGACCTGACCATGTTGAAGCGTACCGTCGCGGATCTCGCGCCGGCGGAGTTGAAGGGCAAGCGCGCCCTCGTGCGGGTGGACTTCAATGTTCCGCTCGGCGAGGGTGGTCGCGTGTCCGACGACACCCGCATTCGCGCCGCCATCCCCACGTTGCAGGTGCTCATCAAGGGCGGCGCACGCGTCGTTCTCTGTTCGCACCTCGGCCGTCCCAAGGGTGGAAAACCCGATCCGAAGTACACGCTGGCCCCCGTGGCCGAGCGATTGCAGGAACTGCTGAAGAAGCCCGTCGCGTTCTGCCCGACCGTCGTCGGCGCCGAGGCCGAGGCGGCCACCCGCGCGCTCGGTGACGGCGACGTGCTGTTGCTGGAGAACACCCGGTTCGAGGGCGGCGAGGAGAAGAACGATGCCGCGCTGTCTGCGGCCTTCGCGAAGCTTGGCGACTTTTACGTCAACGACGCCTTTGGCTCCGCCCATCGCGCGCACGCCAGCACCGAGGGGGTGGCGCATCTGCTGAGCCCCGCCGTGGCCGGCCTGCTGATGCAGAAGGAACTCGAGTACCTGGGGAGTGCGCTCGACAAGCCGAAGCGTCCGTTCGTGGCGATTCTCGGCGGCTCCAAGATTTCCGGGAAGATCGACGTCATCGAGGCACTGCTTCCCAAGGTCGATGCCCTCCTCGTCGGTGGGGCAATGGCCTGCACGTTCTACAAGGCCGTGGGGCTCGAGACCGGCACGTCGCTCGTGGAGCCGGACCGCCTGGAGATGGCGGCCGCGCTGGTGGAGCGGGCCGGGACCGTGCTGATCCTGCCGCACGATGCCACCGTGGCGCCGTCGATAGCCGACGGGGCCAAGGCGCACGCCGTGCGAAAGGACGAGATTCCCGCCACCGAGGCCATGCTCGACATCGGCCCCGATACCGCGGCATCGTATGCACGCGCCATCCTGAGTGCCAAGACCGTCGTCTGGAATGGCCCGATGGGTGTGTTCGAAACGGCACCGTTCGATGCCGGCACAAAGATCATCGCCCAGGCCATGGCGCAGGCGACGGCGCAGGGATGCATCACCATCGTAGGCGGAGGCGACTCTGCCGCCGCCGTGGAAGAAGCCGGGCTCGCTTCCAAGATGAGCCACGTATCGACCGGCGGCGGCGCCTCGCTCGAGTTTCTCGAGGGGAAAGTGCTGCCCGGGGTCGCTGCGCTCGACAACCACACGGGATAGACATGAAGCAGCAGATCTTTGCCGCCAACTGGAAGATGAATCACGCCCCGGCCGATGCCGCGGCGTTCATGCGCGCGTTCCTTGCGCATTACGGCAAGCGGCAGGATCGGAGCGTGATCTTCTTTCCGCCGGCGCTGACCTTCGGCGCCGTGGTCGGCTCGCTCAAGGATCGTCCCGACATCCAGCTCGGGGTGCAGAACATCTACTGGGAAGACAAGGGCGCCTTTACCGGCGAAAACTCGGCGACCATCGCCCGGGCGTCCGGCGCCAAGTTCGTGCTGGTCGGGCATTCGGAGCGCCGGCACGTCTTTGGGGAAACAGACGACGAGGTGGGCAAGAAGGTGGCGGCTGCCACGCGCGCCGGACTCACGCCGATCGTCTGCGTCGGTGAGACGCTGGCGCAGCGGGATGCGGGGGAGACCGAAGCGGTGGTGTTGCGTCAGCTGCGGGCCGCGCTGGCCACGGTGAGCAGCAACGATGCCGGAAATGCGATGATCGCGTACGAACCAGTCTGGGCGATCGGCACCGGGAAGACCGCCACGCCGACGGATGCCAGCACCGTGCACAAGGCCATCGGTGCCGAGTTGCGAAAGCTCCTCGACACCGGCTCGACGGCCGTCCCCATCCTCTATGGCGGGTCGGTCAACCGGGGGAATGCCGCGGAGTTGCTGGCAGCGCCCGAGGTAGACGGGTTGCTCGTTGGCGGGGCCAGTCTCGACGCCGACGGATGGGCGTCCATCGTCCTCACTTGATTCGGCGACGTAAGTCGCTTACGATTCAAGGCTTACCTACAGATTCACCCAGGACACCGATGTTCTCAAAGTTTCTCGTCATTCTGCTCATCATCGACAGCATCGTGCTTGTCGTCGCCATCCTGCTCCAGAGCGGGAAGGGCGGTGGCATGGCCGCCAGCTTCGGTGGAGCCTCGTCTTCCGCTGACGCCCTGCTCGGCACGCGCCAGGCCGGCAACCTCCTGACCAAGGCCAGCTGGTGGGCGGGTGGAATCTTCATCTTCCTCGCCTTCGTGCTGCAGGTCGCCTCGACGCGCGGCCGGACCCCGACGTCGGTGCTCGACAAGGCCGTCGCGGCTCCCGTCGCACCGGTTCAGGCGCCGCTGGGTTCGCAGTCGCAATCGGTCGTGCCGCTGCAGAACGCGGTGCCTGCTGCTGCGCCGGCTGCCGCACCTGCCGCTGCGCCGAAGCAGACCGCGCCAGCTACTGCGCCCGCCAAGAAGCCCTGACGCCGCAGTGACTAGCCTGCTCGACGAAAAGCCGGGGTTCCTCCTCCTCGAGGACGGAACCCTTTTTCGTGGCCGTCTGGTGGCCCCGCTCGATGCGCCGGCCGTGGCCGAGGTGGTCTTCACGACCAACATGAGCGGGTACCAGGAGGTCTTCACGGACCCGTCGTTCCGCGGCCAGATCGTGGTGATGACCGCGCCGATGATCGGGAACTATGGTGTCAACGGGGAAGATCCTGAATCCAGCCGCCCGCAGGTGAGCGGCGTGGTGGTGCGGGAGCTGTCTGAGGCCTACTCGAACTGGCGGGCGTCGGGAAGCCTGGCCCAGTACCTGGCCGACGCCAAAGTGCCAATATTGGTTGACGTTGACACGCGCCGTCTGACGCGCCACTTGAGGACGGGTGGGGTGCTGCGCGGGGTTATCGCCGCCGGCGAGGAGCCCACCAAGGCCGCGCTGCTCGCGCTCGACGCCTGCCCGTCCATGGCGGGGCTCGACCTGGCGTCGGTGGTCACCACGGAGCAGGCCTACAGCTGGGGCCCCAGCGACGCGCCACGGCACATCGTGGCGTTCGACTACGGCATCAAGGAGAACATCCTGCGCCTGTTCGAGGAGCGCGGCTGCCGGGTGACCGTCGTCCCGTCGCGCACCACGGCAGAGCAGGTGCTGGCGCTCAAGCCGGACGGTGTCTTTTTGTCCAACGGCCCCGGTGATCCAGAGGCAGTGACCTACGCGCCGGCGACCATCAAGTCGATTGCAGAGCGCAAGATACCGATTTTCGGCATCTGCCTGGGGCACCAGCTCCTCGGGCTCACGTTCGGTGGCCGCACGACCAAGCTCCCGTTCGGACATCGCGGCGGAAATCACCCGGTGAAGGATCTGGCGACCGGCAAGGTGCTGATCACGTCGCAGAACCACGGATTTGCCGTGGAGGGGACCACCGCGGGGATTCCGGGCGCCCCGGACCTCGAGGTGACGCACATCAACCTGAACGACGGCACCGTGGAAGGCTTGAAGCACAAGTCGTTGCCAGTCTTCGCGGTGCAGTATCATCCCGAGGCGGCCCCCGGTCCTCACGACGCGCGCCCGTTGTTCGACGACTTCATGAAGGCACTCGGCGCGTAAGCGGAACGTGCCACGAATGTTAGGTCAAATGCCCGGTTTCCCAGTCAAGTTGGGGACCCGGGCATCATTATGCTTGACACTCGCGGCGTAACGTCCTACTATATCTGCAGTTACAGCATTCTGGCGCCCATTTCGAGGACGGACATGACCAAAGCGGATCTCGTCGAGCGTGTCACAGAGGCCATGGAGCAGACGTCCGGCCCTATGATTTCGAAGAAGGACTGCGCCCGCGTGGTCGATTCCTTCCTCGACGCCATCAAGGACGCGCTCAAGGAGCAACGCAACATCGAGGTGCGCGGCTTTGGCACCTTCAAGATTCGCCAGCGGAAGACGCGGATGGCGCGCAACCCGCGCACCGGCGCCCCGGTGGAGGTGTCGGCCAGGCCTGTGCCGGTCTTCAAGCCTTCCAAGGAGTTGCGGGCGATGGTGGCTGGCGTCGAGGAACACGAGCTCGACGACGACGACGATTAGCCGCTTGCGGGCGGACGCCGGCTCCGGCAGCGCACCGCGCTTCCGGGGCCGTTCTGTTACCTTGGTCAAACCAATGACACTCGACGTCCTGCTGTTTGCTTCCTACGCCGATTCCGCCGGCGCTCCGTCGGTGCGGGTGACCGTGCCGGATGACGCGCGCGTGGCCGACGTGGTGCAGGCCGTGCGGGCGCTGGCGTCCGGCTCGGGAATCCCTGAGCGCCCGCTGGTGGCGGTGAATCACCGGTACGCGGCCCCCGATCATCTGGTGTGCGCCGGTGACGAGGTGGCCTTCATTCCTCCGGTGGCGGGCGGCTGATGCGCACCGCCGTGGTTGATCGGCCGATCGACGTGGCGTCGCTCGCCGCCGAGGTGACGTCGCCGTCCAATGGCGCGCTGTCGCTGTTCATCGGGACGGTGCGCAACGTCAACGACGGCCGCGCGGTCGAAGCCATCGAGTACAACGCGTACGCGCCCATGGCCGAGCGCGAAATGGGCGACATCGCGCGCGAGGCGGCCGAGCAGTTCGGCACGCCGCATATCGTGATCGAGCATCGCACCGGCTACGTGGCGCTGGGCCAGGCGAGCGTGGCGATTGCGGTGGCACATCCGCACCGCGCCAACGCCATGGACGCGTCACGCTGGATCATCGAGCAGATCAAGGGGCGCGTTCCCATCTGGAAGATGGAGCACTACGTGGATGGTTCACGCCAGTGGACGGGGCAGGGCTCGTGACCTGCCGTGGTGCGTCGTTCGCCCTGTCATCTCTGTCGTGGTCTGGCGCCGGAGCGATCCGTGCTTGATCAATACGGCCGCAGCATCGAGTACCTGCGGATCAGCGTCACCGACCGGTGCAACTTCCGGTGCGTGTATTGCATGCCGGAGCGCGGGCTCGACTGGCTGCCCAAGCCGCAGATCCTGTCGTACGAGGAGATCACGGAAATTGTGCGGCAGCTCGCGCCACTCGGATTGCGGCGCCTGCGCATCACCGGCGGGGAGCCGACGATCCGCCCGAACGTCGAGACGCTCATCGCCATGCTGCGCGCGGTGCCGGGCATCGAGGACATCGCGCTCTCGACCAATGGCGTCCGCCTGCCCGCGATGGCGACGATGTTGCGCGCGGCCGGGCTGGATCGCGTCAATCTGAGCGTCGACTCGCTGCGTCCAGAGCGCATCGCGGAGATTGCCCGCCGCGACCTGGCCTTTGACCCGGTGGTGGCGGCACAGGCGGCGACCGACGCCGGGTTCGACCCGCTCAAGATCAATGTCGTGCTGATGCGCGGCGTCAACGATGACGAAATCGAGGATTTTGCTGCGCTCACGGTCGCGCACGCGTGGCATGTGCGCTTCATCGAGTTGATGCCCGTCGGCGACATGGCGACGTCGGAGTTCGCGAACGTCGTGCCGAGTGACGAAGTCCTCGCGCGTATCGCGTCGCGCTTTGGCACGCTGGAGCCCACCGATGGGCCGGCGCGTGGCAACGGCCCCGCACGCTACCAGCGCATTGCCGGGGCAAAGGGCACCATTGGCGTCATCACCCCGATGACGCACACATACTGCGACACGTGCAACCGCGTGCGCCTGACGGCCGATGGCCGGCTGCGCACCTGCCTGTACGGCAACCACGAAGTGAACCTGCGGGATCCGCTGCGCGCCGGGGAGCCGCTCGAGCCGCTCTTCCGCCAGGCGCTGGCCGACAAGCCGAAAGAGCACGAGCTGCTGCAGTTGCGTGTGGGCGGGCTGAAGGCGCTGAGCCAGGTGGGCGGGTAGAAGCCCGCGCGTTCGCAAAAGCGCGCGTCGTTTCGTCGAGCGCGCACGCAGTTTGGGGGATTAGTGGACGTGCTGTCCGCTGATCCCCTATTGCATTTCTCCCGTCTACCGAGAACTCCGCGCCCCTCCGTCCAATGCGCGGAATGAACGAATTCCCGAGTGCGCGCGTTTGCGTTTACAGGAGCAAGTTCCGCACGTAACTTCTCCGTGTTCATGCGGCATCGTGTCGTTCACTTCATCCCTTGCTACCTATATGGTCAACAAGATTACCGTGGTCGGTGCCGGCAACGTCGGCGCGACGACCGCCCAGCGCATCGCCGAGAAGGAACTCGCCCGTTCCGTCGTCATGGTCGACATCGCCGACGGTATCCCGCAGGGCAAGGGACTCGACCAGTGGGAGTCCGCGCCGATCGAGCTGTTCGATTCGCGCGTGACGGGCACCACCGGCTACGAAGCCACGGCCGGCTCCGACATCGTGGTCATCACGGCTGGCATTCCCCGCAAGCCGGGCATGTCACGCGACGACCTGCTCAACACCAACGCCGGCATCGTGGGCTCGTGCGCGGCCGAGGTGGCGAAGACGTCGCCCAACGCGATCATCATCGTCGTCTCGAATCCGCTCGACGTGATGTGCTACGTCGCGATGAAGGCGTCCGGCTTCCCGCGCGAGCGGGTGATCGGCATGGCCGGCATTCTCGACACGGCGCGTTTCCGCTCGTTCCTCGCTGAGGCGCTCGACGTTTCGGTGCGCGACATCCAGGCGATGGTGCTGGGTGGGCACGGCGACACGATGGTGCCGCTCATCAGCTACACGAGCATCAGCGGCATCCCGATCCGCCAGTTCATGACGGACGAGCAGCTGCAGGTGCACGTCGACCGCGCCCGCAACGGCGGCGCCGAGATCGTGAAGTTCCTCAAGACCGGCTCGGCGTACTACGCGCCGTCGTCGGGCGCGGTGCAGATGGTCGAGGCGATCGTCAACGACCAGAAGCGCATCCTGCCGTGCTCCGCGTGGCTGGACGGCGAGTACGGCATGAAGGGGCTGTTCCTCGGCGTGCCCTGCAAGCTGGGGCGCACCGGGCTCCTGCAGATCGTCGAAATCGAACTGACGGCCGACGAAAAGGCCGCGCTGGCCAAGAGCGCGGACGCGGTGCGTGAGCCGATGTCGGTGGTGAAGCTGTAATCGTCTTGAAGGGAAGCTGTAAGCTGTACGCTCTACGCTCTACGCCGTCCGATCCCGGCACTGCAGCGTCCGGTTCGTACGGCTTACAGCGTACAGCGTAGAGCCTACAGCTTCCTTTCTACTCAGACCCTCTCGAGCGCACAGATGCTCAACTTCTGGAACAGTTCCGTCGGGAAGAAGGTGGTGATGGGCCTCACGGGGCTCATCCTCGTCGGCTTCGTCCTGGGCCACATGGCCGGCAACCTGCAGGTCTTCATGGGTCCCGAGCGCTACAACGCGTACGCGCGGCTCCTCCAGGAAGACATCATCGAGCTCACGTGGGCGGTGCGCATTGCGCTGCTGGTCTCGGTGACCCTCCACGCGGTCGCGGCGTATCAGCTGACGCGGCGCAACTGGTCGGCACGCCCTGTGGAGTACGCCCAGCGCGAGTCGCAGGTGAGTACCTACGCGTCGCGCACGCTGCGCTGGGGCGGTGTCTACCTGTTCGTCTTCATCGTGTTGCACCTCGGTCAGTTCACCCTGGGGTGGAAGTGGCTACTGCCCGAGTACGTCCGGGGAGCGGCCTACGGCAACGTGGTGCTGGCGTTTGAACGCCCGCTCTGGGTTGGGTTCTACCTGGTGGCCATGTTCTTCCTGCTGCTGCACCTGTTCCACGGCACGTGGGCGGTGTTGCGCACGTTGGGAGTCGCCAAGAACGCCGCCGAGCCCCTGCAGCGGCGCCTGCCGCTCATCATCGCCCTCGTCGTGACCGTGGGCTTCAGTCTCGTGCCGCTGGGCGTTGCCCTCGGCTTCGTGCGCTGAGGCGGAGACGCATATGAAACTCGATTCCAAGACCCCGTCAGGCCCCATTGCCGATCAGTGGGACAAGCACCGCTTCGAGATGAAGCTGGTGAACCCGGCCAACAAGCGGAAATACCACGTCATCGTGGTCGGCAGTGGTCTGGCCGGCGCCAGTGCCGCGGCCTCGTTGAGCGAACTCGGCTACAACGTCAGCTGTTTCGCGTTCCAGGATTCTCCGCGTCGCGCGCATTCCATTGCCGCACAGGGCGGCATCAACGGCGCCAAGAACTACCGCAACGATGGCGACAGCATCCAGCGACTGTTCTACGACACCGTGAAGGGCGGCGACTTCCGCGCCCGCGAGTCCAACGTCTATCGTCTGGCCCAGGTGTCGGTGGACATCATCGACCAGTGCGTGGCGCAGG
>CANNKR010000017.1 GCA_947504615.1 Gemmatimonadota bacterium
GGGCGAGCGCCGCGATTTCACCTTCGGTGACATCGATGCACGGAGCGCGCGCCTCGCGCAGGTGCTCGCGACGCGCGGCCTCGCGGCCGGCGACCGGCTCGCGTTCTACCTCGCGAATCGCCTCGAGATCATCGATCTCTGGCTTGCCTGCGCCCGGATCGGCGTGATCGTCGTGCCCATCAACGTGTTGTACCGCGACCGCGAGATCCGCCATATCCTGAGTGACGCCACGCCGAGTGCCGTGGTGACTTCGGGCGACGTCGCGGGCGAGTTGCCCGGTGGCACGACGATCTGGCTGGTGGACGAGCTGGATGCCGAAGCTGCTGGCGCGGCGCCGCTGGTCCGCGGCGCGGTCGCGGGCGTGGTCGCCACCGACGACACGCCGGCCGCGCTGGTCTACACGTCGGGGACAACCGGTGCGGCCAAGGGCGCGGTGCTGACGCACGGCAACTTCACGTCGAACGCGAGCGCCCTCGTGCAGGAGTGGAGGATCACGAGCGACGATCGCTACCTCGCGGTGCTGCCGCTGTTCCACGTGCACGGGCTGGGCAACGGCGTGCACGCATGGCTCGCCTCCGGCTGTCACATGCGCCTGCTCGAGCGTTTCGACAAGGCGACGATCGTCGACGAGTTCACCGGGTACGAGCCGACGCTCTTCTTCGGCGTCCCGACGATCTTTCATCGCCTCCTCGAGTGCGACGACATCTCGGCGCGCCGCATCGGCGCGCGCGCGCGGCTTTTCGTCAGCGGTTCCGCGCCGCTGCCGGCGCAGGTGCTCGAGTCGTTCCGGGCCAAGTTCGGCCACGTGATCCTGGAACGCTACGGGATGACCGAGACGCTGATGAATACCAGCAACCCGTACGAGGGTGAGCGGCGCGCGGGGAGCGTTGGCCCGGCCCTGCCGCATGTCGGCGTGCGGGTGCGGTCGCCCCAGGGGGACGATCTCGCCGACGGCGAACTCGGGGAGCTCTGGGTGCAGGGCCCCAATGTGTGCGACGGCTACTGGCAGCGCCCCGAGGCGACGGCTGCGTCGTTCGTGGACGGCTGGTTTCGCACCGGAGATATCGGCGTGCGCGCGAGCGACGGCTACATCACGCTGCACGGCCGTCGCACCGACCTGATCATCTCGGGGGGATTCAACATCTATCCGCGCGAGATCGAGGAACTGCTGCTCGAGCAGCCCGGTGTACGCGAGGCCTCGGTGGTCGGCGTACCCGACGAGGCCCGCGGCGAAGTGCCCGTGGCGTACGTGGTGACGGAGGGACCGCTCGACGAGGTGGCGCTGCGCCTCGCAATGTCTACGGAACTCGCGTCGTTCAAGGCGCCGCGCGCCTACGTGCGCGTGGACGCGCTACCGCGGACCGCGCTCGGCAAGGTGCAGAAGCACCTGCTGCCGCCCTGGACATCGAAGTGACACCGGCGGCGCTCTCGCTGACCGGGTTGCTGCTCGTGATCCTCGCGAGCCTGTCGTCGCGCATCAATGTCGGCGTGCTCGCCGTCGCCGTGGCGTGGCCCATCGCGCTGTACGGGGCCGGATGGAAGGTCGACGCGCTGATGGCTGCGTTCCCGTCGTCGCTCTTCCTCACGCTGCTCGGCGTCACGCTGCTGTTCGGCGCGGCGCAGGCCAACGGCACCATGCACATGATCGCCGCGCGCGCCGTCTGGCTCTGCCGCGGGCGCGTGGTGCTGCTCCCCTGGATCTTCTTTGCGCTCGCGTGCGGCATCTCCACGCTCGGTCCGGGGGCCATCGCCGCCACCGCGCTCGTGGCGCCGCTGGCGCTCGCCATCGGCGAGACGGCCGGCATCTCGGCCACGCTGGGCGTCCTGATGGTGGCCAACGGAGCCAATGCCGGCAACCTGTCGCCCATCGCGGCCGGTGGCGTGCTGGTGAACTCGCTCATGGCGACGGCGGGGGTGGGCGGGCATCAGGGGCTGGTCTGGGGCGCGAACTTCGGGGCACACCTGCTGGCCGCCATCGGCGCCTTCGTGCTGTTCGGCGGCCTTCGCTTGTCTGGCCACGCGGTGCCGGCGGAAACACTCGAACGGCCGGTGCCGATCGAGCGGAGACACTGGCTCACGCTCGGTGTCGTGCATCTCTGGATTGTCGGCGTGATCGTTTTCAGGATGCCGCCCGGGCCGGCGGCATTTGCGGCCGCCGCTGCGCTCATCCTGCTGGGGGCGGTGGACGATGCCAAGGCCGTCAGTGCCGTGCCATGGAACGTGTTGCTCACGTTGGCCGGCGTGAGCGTGCTCATCGGCGTGCTCGAAAAGACGGGCGGCATGGACCTGTTCACCACGCTGTTGGCGCGCATCTCCACGCCCGGCACGGTGAACGGAGCGATCGCGTTCGTCACCGGCCTGATCTCGTCGTACAGCTCGACGATCGGCGTCGTCTATCCCGCCTTCCTTCCCTCGGTGCCGGGGCTGGTGGCCAAGCTGGGCGGGGGGAGCGTGCTGCAGGTGATGCTCAGCATCAACGTCGGCGGCGCGCTGGTGGATGTGTCGCCGCTGTCGACGATTGGCGCGCTGGGGCTTGCCGCGGTGCCCGCGTCGGACGACGTACGCGGTGTCTTCCGACGCCTGCTGCTCTGGGGATACGCCATGTCGGTGGTCGGCGCGCTCTTCGCGATGTTCGTCATTCCGTTGCTGGCGCCCTAGGGGCGCCGCTCGAAGCCTCAAGGCGCGTCGCACACCCGCGTTCCGGTCACCCCAGAGGGAACGCTTCCTTTCGGCGCTTCTGCGCCGGCCAGAGTTCGGTCTGGGGAATTTCCTTTTCGAGCTCCAGGCGGACCCGGGTGGCGATCTCGTCCACCGCGCCGGGGTCAGCCATCAGGTCGTACTCGCGTACGTCGATGCGCAGCACGGGGCATCGCTTGAACCCGGTGATCCAACGTTCGTACCGCGCGTTCAGCGAGGCGAAGTACTCCGGGTCGGTGTCCTTCTCCTTCGGGCGCCCCCGGCTGGCAATGCGCTCGAGGATCGTCTCGATGGGGCCGTGCAGGTAGACCATCAGCCGGGGAGGGCGCGCCGCCGGCGCATGGAGCAGCTCGGCGTACAGGCGCTGGTACAGCTCCCAGTCGTTGGAGTGCATGTAGCCCTGTTCGAACAGCCCCCGCGCAAAGATCTCCGCGTCCTCGTACCACGTGCGGTCGAGCACCCAGCTGCCCCCGAGCGCACGCATCCGGCGCATGCTCTGGAAGCGCGTCGCCAGGAAGTGCAGCTGCAGATGCAGGCCGTACGCGCGCATCCCCGCGTCGCCGTCGTAGAACAGCTCCAGCCACGGGTTCTCGGCGTCGACGCTCTCCAGCGCGAGCTGGAGGCCGAACCGGTTTGCGAGAGCCGTGGAGAGCGTGGACTTGCCACAGCCGATCATTCCTGCGACGCCAAGGAGCATGGTCCAATTCTAGCGCGTCCGCCCACGCGGAACAGCGTGCTGGCAAGCAAGCGGGCGCAAAAAGGGCTCTGGACAGCGGCGCGAATATCTGCTATGCGCCGGCGTGCCTGTCGGATCCCCGCAGCATCCACCGTCTACCGTCTACCGTCTACCGTCTACCGTCCACCGTCTACCGTCTATCCTCTCTCCCCACTCGCTCGTCTATCTTCCGGAATGCCCGACCTGCTCGCCGACTTTCTCACGCACCTCGCCAAGGAGCGCGACCTCTCCCCCAACACGGTGGCCGCGTACGCGCGCGACCTCGGTGAGCTGCACGAGTTTCTGGGGCGGCACTACGGTGACCCGGCGTGGCAGTGGGCGCAGGTCGACCGACTGGCCATGCGGGCGTGGATGGCACACCTCTCGCGCCGTGGCCTCGGCAAGCGCTCCATCGCCCGGGCGCTCAGCGCGGCGCGCACCTTCTACCGTTTCCTGCACAACAGCGATCTCGTCACCTCCAATCCGGCGCGCGCGGTCGGCTCGCCCAAGACCGACAAATACCTGCCCGGCTACCTCGACCGCCGTCAGGTGGAGACGCTGCTCACGGCGCTGCAGACGCGGGCGTCGGAAGGCAAGCACCGCGACGTGATGGCACTGGCGATGATCGAGTTGCTGTACTCGTGCGGGCTGCGCCTCAGCGAACTGCGCGGCATCAACCGCGCCGATCTGGATCTCCTCGCGGGGCAGGTGAAGGTGCGCGGCAAGGGGCGCAAGGAACGCATTGTCCCCGTGGGGACCCATGCGCAGCACGCGCTCCGCGCGTTCGAGCGCGCCCGTGATGCCGTGATCGCCCGGCATGGCGCCGCGGCCGATCGCACCGCCTTCTTCCTGTCGGATCGCGGCAAGCGCGCCAGCCTCTCGACGATCCAGAAGTCCGTCACCGGCTGGCTGTCGCAGGTGGACGAAGGGGCTGGGCTCAGCACGCACTCCATGCGGCACACCTTCGCCACGCACCTGCTCGACGCCGGCGCCGACCTGCGCGCCGTGCAGGAACTGCTGGGGCACGCCTCCATCAGCACCACGCAGATCTACACGCACACCAGTGTCGAGCGGCTCAAGCAGGTCTACCGGCAGGCGCACCCGCGCGCCTGACGACCGAATTCAGCCCCGGTAACGCGCGCGAATTCTGCCGCGTGTGACGGTTGCGCCACCCGCGCGCGCATCGTCTCAAGGGCGTGATCAAATACCTCGGCTCCAAACGCACCCTGCTGCCACTCATCGTCGACGCCGTGCGCGCCGACGCGCGCGCGCGGTCCGTCCTCGACCTGTTCAGTGGCACGTCGCGCGTGGGGCACGCGCTCAAGCTCGCCGGCTACCGCGTGGTGGCCAACGACCACAACTCGTACGCGCACGTGCTGTCGCGGTGCTACGTGGAAGCCGACTACGACGATGTCGTGCGCGACGCCGAGGTGCTGATCGGCGAGTGCAACCAGATGGTCGGACGCCCCGGCTATTTCACCCAGACGTTCTGCGAGCAGTCGCGCTTCTTCCATCCCAAGAACGGCGAGCGGGTGGACGCCATTCGCGAGCACATCGCCACGCTCTCGCTCCCGCCGGAACTCGAGGCGGTGATGCTCGTCTCGCTCATGGAGGCGGCCGACCGGGTGGACAGCACCACCGGCGTGCAGATGGCATACCTCAAGCAATGGGCCGCCCGCGCGCACAACGACCTCGCGCTGCGCCTGCCGGCCGTCCTCCCGCGCGCCGCGGCCGGCAAGGGGCGTGCGCTGGCCCTCGACGCGCTCGACGCCGCCAAGGCCGTGGAGACCGACGTCGCGTACCTGGACCCGCCGTACAACCAGCACTCGTACCTGGGCAACTACCACATCTGGGAGTCGCTGGTGCGCTGGGACAAGCCGGCCTGCTACGGCGTGGCCTGCAAGCGCGAGGACGTCCGGGACCGCACGAGCCGGTTCAACAGCAAGCGGCAGGCGGTGGACTCGCTGGCCGAGGTGCTGCGCGCCGTGCGCGCCCGCACGCTGGTGGTCTCGTTCAGCGACGAGGGCTTCGTGACGCGCGAGTGGCTCGAGGCGCGGCTGGCCGAGCGCGGGGCGGTGGCGACGATCGAGCGCCCGTACAAGCGGTACGTGGGCGCGCAAATCGGCATCTACAGCCCGCGCGGCGAGCGCGTGGGCGAAGTGAGCCACGTGCGGAACAAGGAGTACATCTTTGTCTGCGGCTCCGAAGCCACGATCGCGCGGGTGACCAAGCGGACGAAGCTGGCCGGCTGACGGGTTCCTGTTCCGGATTCCGGAATCAGGAGGCCAGCACCCGCGCGAGTGCCTCGACGCCGATATTCCCCCCGCACATCACGATCCCGGCGCGCTGTCCCGCGTACTCGGCCGCCACCTTCCGCAGCCCGGCCAACCCGCCGGCCGCCGCCCCCTCGGGGAGGTTGTGCGTCGTGCGGATGAGCTCGCGCAGCGAGTCGGCAAGCTGCGCCTCGCTGACCAGGACGAAATCGGCGAGCCCCGCCTTCAGCGTGGAAAACGTGGCGTCAAAGGCCTGACCGGTGGCGATTCCTTCGGCGAACGTCGTCGAGGGGATGCCACGCAGGATCTCCCCGCGCTTCCAGCTCTCGTACTGCGCCGGCGCGGCCTCGCTCTGCACCGCCACGACTTTCATCTGCGGACGCAGCGCGCGTGCCACCGTCAGCGCCCCCACGGCCTGTGAGCCGCCGCCCAGGGCGATGAACAGGACGTCGAGGTCGGGGGCCTGTTCCAGGATCTCCAGCGTCATCGTCGCCGCACCGGCAATGACCTGCCGGTCGTTGACACCGTGGATCAGCGTCATCCCGCGCGACGCCGCAAGCTCCGCGCATCGCGCCGCGGCCTGCTCATACACGGCGCCATGCTCGATCAACTCGGCGCCCAGCGACCGGATGGCCGCGTTCTTGTCGGGATTGTTGCCCACGGGGACGACGATCGTGGTCGGGACGCCGAGCAGCTGTCCGGCGTACGCCATGCCCTGTCCGTGGTTGCCCGTGCTCGCCCCGATGATGCCGCGCGCGCGCTCGGCGTCCCCGAGGGCCGTCACCGCTGATAATCCGTTACGGACCTTGAAGGTCTGCACCGGCAGGTGATTCTCGTGCTTCACGTAGACGTGGATGCCGTGCCCCACGAGTTCGTCGAGCAGGGGATACCGCCGCAACGGAGAGGGCGACAGGTACGGACTGAGGCGCTCGCGGGCGGCGAGGACGTCGTCGAAGCTGATGGGCCAGGGAGAGGTCATGCCGGGAATCTAGCCATCCTTGGCAGCCGCCGGCGGCGGTGGCACATTTTGTCACCCCCCGAACGGAGAACTTCGTGAAGAAAATCCTGATACGAGTGTTTCTGGTGGCGCTGGTGCTCTTTGCCGGCGTCTACGGCGCCGGCATGACCATGCCCCGCGATCATACGGTTGCGAGTCGTATCCAGTTGACGGCACCGCGTGACTCGGTGTGGGCCGTGCTGCGTGCCTTTGGTGACTATCCGAAGTGGGACAAGGACTTCAAGTCGTCGGTGCGCGGTCCGTCGCGCAACGGCCACGAGGTATGGGTGCAGGACATTGGCGGGATGACCATGAGCATCGAGTTCCTCGAGGTGCGGCCGCCCTCCAGGCTCGTCACCGAGATCGTGACCGATGAAAAGTCGGATTGGGGCGGCGTCTGGACCTACGACCTCGTCGCCAATGGCACCGGCACCGAAGTGACGTTCACCGAAGATGGCTGGATCAAGTCACCCGTGTTCCGCGTGCTGATGAAGGCCATGGGGACGCACTCCACCATGGATGGCGTCCTGAAGAACCTGGGTGCGCGGTTCGGCGAGCAGGTGACGCCGGAGCACGTTAAATAGACGGTAGACGGTAGACGGTAGACTTTAGACGGTAGACGGTAGACGGTAGAACGTCATCCACCGTCTACCGTCTACCGTCCACCGTCTACTGCATTTTCCCCCTCGACTATATTTGCAGCATGCCTCTTCCCACGATCCGCGCCACCACCATCCTCGCCGTCCGTCGCGACGGCCGCGTCGCCATTGGCGGCGACGGCCAGGTGTCGGTGGGCGACACCGTCATGAAGGCGCAGGCGGTGAAGGTCCGCGCGCTCCGCAACGGCAAGGTGCTTGCCGGTTTCGCCGGTGCCGCCGCCGACGCCTTTACGCTCTTCGAGAAGTTCGAGGAGAAACTCGAACGGCACCCCGGTAACCTGCCGAAGGCCGCCGTGGAGCTGGCCAAGGAATGGCGCAGCGACCGCGTGCTGCGCCGCCTCGAAGCGCTGCTCATCGTCTGCGACCGGGACCACGGCTTCGTGATCTCCGGCAACGGGGAGCTGATCGAGCCTGACGACGGCATTCTGGCGATCGGATCTGGCGGCACCTACGCGCTGGCCGCGGCCCGTGCGCTGATGGCAAACACCACGCTGTCCGCCCCGGAGATCGCACGCAAGGCGATGATGATCGCGGGGGACATTTGCGTGTACACGAATCAGAATATCACGGTGATAGAAACGGAATAAAAGAAGCTGTGGGCTGTAGGCTGTACGCGGTACGCCGTACGAAACGGACGGCGTAGAGCGTACGGCGTAGAGCGTACGGCTTCTTTTCAGGGTGAGGCTACATCCGGAACGTCTTCTCGCTCGTCCTCCGGAATCCCTTCGGCACCTCGAGCTCCGCGTCGTTCACGGCGCCGGCAGTCAGCCTCGTGACCTCGTAGCGCAGGCGCGTGACGTCATCATTCTGATCGCCGCCAAACGTCATGCGGATGTCGGCCTTCAGTGGCGACCCGCGAAAGAGCTTCTGCCTCGCCGCGTCGCCCTGCTCGAGAAAGTCCTCGTTGGAGGCGGCCAGCGCGAGCAGTGACGTGCTGACGATGTCGAGCAGCGGATTCCGCATCAGCGGCAGGGAAGGATCGGCCCAGTATTCGCCGATGGCAGAGCCCAGCAGGTCGTCCTTGGTGAAGCCCAGCACGCTGATACTCGTGTGCCAGTACTGCCGCAGCTGCACGCGCTCGGTATGCCGGCCGGCGACCGTCGACCCGGCGCCGAGGCGCGCGGAGTCCAGCCGGACGTCCTTCACGGAGAACTTGACGACGGGTCCAACCGCCCGCATCGCGGTGCCCACCACCCGCGCGAAATCGTCGGTCGCGTGCTCTTCGTAGGTCTGCTGGCCCGCGTGCACCACGTACAGCGTGCGCCCGCCGTCGGCCAGCAGCAGGTAATCGCCGTTGCGGTCGTGCTCGTCCGAGTCGATGCGGGCGCGACCCCCCGAGACCCGAACGGTGCCGTGGATCACGTCCTTCTCCTTCTTGCCCCCCGGATCGAGCCGGAAGTCGTACGAGTACGCTCCCGGGGACTGGGCACCGGCCGTGGCGATGGCGAAGAGGAAGGAGACGGTGGCGAGCGGTCGCATGAGCGGGACTCCAGGGGGCAGGGAGATGCTCGTCCTACGCCACGGTCGGGACACTGGTTTCGCCCCCGGACCCGCTACAATTAGGGCATGCCCGCCAACCGCACTGAACAGGTCCTCGCCCATCTGGCCGACCTGACACCCCGCCGGATCGTCGCCGAACTCGACCGCTACATCGTCGGGCAGGGCGACGCCAAGAAGGCCGTCGCCATCGCCCTCCGCAACCGGTGGCGGCGCCAGCGCACGCCCGAGGGAATCCGCGAGGAGATTGCGCCCAACAACATCATCCTCATCGGCCCCACCGGCGTGGGCAAGACCGAGATTGCCCGCCGTCTCGCCAAGCTCACCGGCGCGCCGTTCATCAAGGTGGAGGCCTCCAAGTTCACCGAGGTCGGCTACGTGGGGCGCGACGTCGAGGGGATGGTCCGCGACCTCGTGGAAAGCGCCATCGACATGGTGCGCCACGAACGCGAACACGACGTGGAGGACCTGGCCAACGACAAGGTGGATGAGCGGATCCTCGACCTGTTGCTGCCGGCACCCGCGGAGCCGACGGCCGCCGCACCCGCGGATGCCGCGCAGAACGTCTTTGTCGTCTCGTCGTCGGGTGGCGTGACGCAGGAACAGGAACAGGCGCGCGAGCGGCACAAGCGGACGCGTGACAAGCTCAAGCAGCTCCTGCTCGACGGCCAGCTGGAGCAGCGCGAGATCGAGATCGAGGTGGCCTCGGCGTCGTCCGGCGGCTTCGATTTTGCCCAGCAGGGTGGCCCGCCCGAGGGAATGGGCAACTTCGCCGAGATGCTCGAGCAGTTCATGCCGAAGCGCAAGAAGAAGCGTACCGTCTCGGTGGCCGACGCCCGACGGATGCTGCTCGACGAGGAGTACGACAAGCTCATCAACCACGACGACGTCGTGGCCGATGCGCTCGACCGCGTGGAGAAGCTGGGGATCATCTTCCTCGACGAGATCGACAAGATTGCCGGCGGCAAGAGCGAGATGGGCGGTCCCGATGTCTCCCGCGAAGGGGTGCAGCGCGATCTGCTGCCGATCGTCGAGGGGTCGAACGTGCAGACCAAGTACGGCATGGTGAAGACCGACCACGTGCTCTTCATCGCGGCCGGTGCGTTCCACGTCAGCAAGCCGAGCGACCTGATTCCCGAGCTGCAGGGGCGCTTCCCCATTCGGGTGGAGCTCAAGCCGCTGACCGAGGCCGACTTCGTGCGCATCATGACGGAGCCGGAGAACGCGCTGACCAAGCAGTACGCTGCGCTGATGTCCGCCGAGAGCACCGAGTTGACGTTCACCGAGGACGGCATCGCCGAGATTGCGAGGACCGCCGCCATGGTCAACTCGCGCATGGAGAACATCGGGGCGCGCCGCCTGCACACCGTGATGACCACGCTGCTCGAGGACGTGCTGTACGAGTTGCCGGAACGGGGGACGGAGCCGGTGAAGATCGACGCGCGGGTGGTGCGGGAGCGGTTGAAGGCGATCTCGGAAGATGAGGATTTGCGGAAGTACATCCTCTAGGGGCGGCAGAGGCGTGGGGCGCAGGGCGAACCCCGGCCTCGCGCCCCCTCTTCACTCCGCGAGACGAAGCGCACACTTTTCTGGTCCCTCGAACCAACGTCCCGTGAAAGCCCACCGCGACTTCCTCAGCATTCTCGACTTCTCGTCCGCCGAGCTCGACGGCCTGTTCGTGCTCGCCGAGCACATTCGCGCCAAGCGGTACACGCGCAAGCCGCTGGCCGGCAAGGCGCTGGCGATGATCTTCATGAAATCGTCCACGCGCACCCGCGTCTCGTTCGAAGTGGGGGCGTACGACCTGGGCGGGCACGCGCTCTTCCTGTCGCCGCGCGATATCCAGCTGGGGCGCGGCGAGCCGATCCGCGACATGGCGCGCGTGCTGACGCGGATGAGCGACGGGATCATGATCCGTGCGTACGCGCACGCCGACGTCGAGGAGCTTGCCCGCTACGCCGACGTCCCCGTCATCAACGGGCTCACCGACCTGTCGCATCCGTGCCAGATCCTCGCCGACCTGCTGACCGTGCGGCAGTTCCTCGGCAGCTACAAGGGCAAGCGCATTGCGTGGATCGGCGACGGCAACAACATGGCGCACTCGTGGATCGAGGCCGCGCAGCGGCTCGACTTCTCGCTGCGGCTGGCCTGCCCGGAAGGCTATGAGCCCGACCCCGTCGTGCTGGAAATCGCGCGCGCCGAGGGGGCGGATATCACGCTGGTGCGTGATCCCCGTGAGGCCGTGCGCGACGCGCACGTGGTCAACACGGACGTCTGGGCGTCGATGGGGCAGGAAGACGAGTCCAACGAGCGCATCAAGGTGTTCGACGGCTTCATGGTGGACGATGCGCTGATGTCGTTCGCCGATCCCGACGCCATCTTCCTGCATTGTCTCCCCGCGCACCGGGGCGAGGAAGTGTCGGAGTCGGTGCTCGAGGGGCCGCAGAGCCGCGTCTGGGCCGAGGCCGAGAACCGCCTGCACATCCAGAAGGCCATCATGGCGGTGCTGATGGGCGACGAGAAGCTCGAGTCGCACATGGCGAAGCCGGCGAAGAAGCCGGCGAAGAAGCCGGCGAAGAAGCCGGCGAAGAAGCCGGTGAAGAAGCCGGTGAAGAAGCCGGTGAAGAAGGCGGTGAAGAAGGCGGTGAAGAAGGCGGTGAAGAAGGCGGTGAAGAAGGCGGTGAAGCGACCCGCGAAGAAGTCCGTCAGGAAGCCGGCCAAGAAGGGCGCGAAGCGCCGGTAGGCAGCACAGCAGGCAGGTTCCCTCTCCCACCCATCGATATCCATGACCATGCTCGACTTCACGTTACAGACCGACACCGGCGACATGCTCGCGCTGTCTTCGCTGCGCGGCAAGAACGTTGTCCTCTACTTCTATCCGAAGGACGATACGCCCGGGTGTACGCTGGAATCGTGCGAACTCCGCGATCTCTTTCCGCGCTTCGCCGCGTCGGACGCCGTGGTGCTTGGCATCTCGCCCGACGACGTCGCGTCGCACCGGAAGTTCAAGGCGAAGTTCCACCTGCCGTTCACCCTGCTGGTCGACGAGAACCACGCGCTCGCCGAAGCGCTCGGACTCTGGGTGGAGAAGACGTTTTACGGCAAGAAGTACATGGGTGTGCAGCGGACGACGTACATCATCGGCGCCGACGGCGAGGTGAGGCACGTGTTCGAGAAGGTGAACCCGGCCGGACATGCGGATGAAGTGATGGCTTTCCTGGCCGGCGGCGCGGACGCGGCGCAGCAGGCGCGCGCGGGCTTTGACGCCGCGGTGGCCGCCGCGCCGAAGACGGCTGCCAAGCCGGTGGCGAGGAAGCCGGTCGTCAAGAAGCCGGCAAAGAAGGCGGCCAAGAAGGTCGTGAAGAAAGTCGTGAAGAAAGTCGTGAAGAAGGTCGTGAAGAAGGTCGTGAAGAAGGTCGTGAAGAAGGTCGTGAAGAAGGCGGCCAAGAAGCCCGCGAAGAAGCCCGCCAAGCGCCCCGCCCACAAGAAGTAGCTCGTGACACGAAAGAGGGGCCCCGCGTTCTGCGGGGCCCCTCTCGCGCTCTCGCGTTCCGCTACTACGGCGTCATCGACCCCGTCAGCATGATGTGCGCCTTCGGCGTCCCCGGGAACATCAGCCACGGCCCCTTGTCGGTCGGCACGGCGCTGATGCCCACGCTCTCGGGCGTGGCGCCGGGAATGTAGACCACCGACAGCGGACGGTAGTCCTTCACGTGGTTGGTTGCCGCGTCGAAGTTTTCCTTCTTGGTCGTGATCGTGTACAGCGTGCCCTGCGCAGGCATTTTCAGCGTGCCGCTGCGGATTTCCTTGAAGCGCACGCTGTCCACGGCTTCACCCTTCACACCGTCCTCGCGCAGCTTGCGGCCACGCGCCATGAAGGGCTCGAGCGACTTGTGGTAGCAGGCGACGTGGAAGTCGGGGCGCGTCACATACAGCGCCAGACAGATCATGCCGTTCTTCCCAGGGCGCAACGTCACCAGCTTGCCAGCCTCCCTGTACCCCATCACCATCGCGCCCTCGCGCATCTCGGTGGGGAGCGGAAGGACGGCCGCGGCGATCTGCTGCTCGGCGGAGGGCATCGGCGACTGGGCGACGGCCGTGACAGCGGCAACGGCCAACAACGCGCCGAGAAAGGCGGGGCGGACGGGGGGCATACGATCTCCGGCGATGGGGGCAGGGAACAACTGCTCGAATCGTAAAGCGTAAGACGTACAGCGTAAAGCGCACAGCTTCCTTTCGCCACGGTCAGCTTACGGCACCCCCGCCAGCGACCGCTGCACCCTCTTCCACAGTTTCCCCGCCGCGAACCCCGCAATCGTCGCGATCTCGGCCACGCTGGGCGTCGGCGTCTCGCCCAGCGAGCGCAGGATGCGCGAACGCATCCGCAGCACGATCGGCGAGGCGACGGGGATGGCCTGGAAGTACGGATCGTACCTGGTGCCGATGCCTTCGATGAGGGCGGCAGTGCGCGCGAAGTAGACCATGTCGCGCGGCAGCGTGATCGGAAAGTCGTAGAGCGCGTGCATCACGCGGTCGGCCAGCATCATCTGGATCCGGTCCTGCGAGGTGGTGTCCTGCGCGTAGGCGGTGGTCAGCAGGATATCCACGAGGCGGTCGATCTCCCCCATATCGGCGTGCGGAGCAATGAGCCCCAAGCCGAGGAACCCCTCCACGATCCCCGCCGGGTCCTTTCGCACCGCGGCCAGCACGGTGCGGATCAGCCGCAACCGCGTCTCCGGCAGCACGCGCACCACCATGCCAAAGTCGAGCAGCACCAGCGTGCCGTCGTCGGTGACCAGCAGGTTGCCCGGGTGCGGGTCGGCGTGAAAGAGCCCGTCCACGAGCATCATCTGCACGTACAGCTCGATCAACACCGCGGTGATGCGTTTGGCTTCGTCTTCCGAAATCGTCAGCCGGTCAATGCGCGCGCCGACGATGAAGTCGAGTACCAGCACCCGCTGTCGCGTGAGTTCGTGCACGACCTCCGGCACGATCACCTGCGTGTTCCCCTCGAAGTTGCGCCGGATCTCCGTGGCGTACTCGGCTTCCAGCCGGAAGTCCATTTCTTCGTGGATGCGGGCCGAGAACTCCTCGATCACCGATTGGATGCCGTGCACGTGCGGGTTCGGCCAGCGCGCGGCCACCATGCGCATGATGCGGCGCGCAATCGCGAGGTCCTGCTCCACGATCCGCTCCACGCCGGGGCGCAGCACCTTCACGGCCACGTCGCGCCCCTTGAACAGCGCGCGATGCACCTGCCCCAGCGACGCGGCGGCGACGGGTGTGCGGTCGAATCGCTCGAACAACTGCGACGGGGGCATCCCGTAGGCGGCCAGAATCTCGCGGTCGATCTCCTCCACCGGCACCGGCGGCACCTGATCGTGCAGCGTACCCAGCTGGCTGATGTACGGCTCGCCGATCAGGTCGGCGCGGGCGGCAAAGACCTGGGCAAGCTTCACGAAGGTCGGGCCGAGCGACGCGATGTCCGCGACGATCGTCTCTGCGCGACGCTGGTGGAAGGCCGGCGTCCGGCGGATCGGCCCGCCCCAGAGGACCCAGCGCCGCCGGTCTCGCAGGAGGGAGATGACGTGCGGCAGCAGCGTGAAGACGATGCGGATGGTGCGCATCAGGCTCCCCTCGGCGCCTCGATAATGATCGAGCGCCACTTGCCCTGCCGGAACCGGAGCACGCTCAGCACGGCGCGCGTCACGTGCCCGCAGACGATCGCCATCCAGATGTGGTGCGGCTCAAGCGGTCGCGTGCTCTGCAGCACCAGCAGCAGGCCGATGGGCAGCGCCACCTGTGACACGAGCGAGATGTACATCGGCCCCTTGGTGTCGCCCGTCCCGGTCAGCCCGCCACTGAACGTCAGCGCCGTCGTGATGAACACCCCCGACACAGCCAGCCAGCGCAGCAACTCGGCGCCAAGCGTCTGGGACTGTGCGTCGTGCATGCCGAAGAGGTCGAACAGGAAGCCCGGCACCGTGAGGAAGATCGCGCCGATGACGACCGCAATGCCGAGTCCCATGCGGTTGGCCACGTAGACTGCGCGGACCGTGCGTTCGGGCTTGCCGGCGCCAAGGTTCTGCCCGGCCACTGCGGCCGCCGCTCCCATCAGTCCCACCGACGTCCAGGTGATGAACGAGAAGAGTTCCGAATAGCCCACCGCGTACACGGCTTGCACGTGTCCGCTCTCAGGCAGCGACCCCATGAACCGCAGCATCATCACGCCGCCGATGTTCATCGCGACTCCCTGAATGCCGGCCGGCAAGCCAAAGCGGAACAGCTGCTTGATCACCGGCCAGTCCCAGCTGCGGTCCATCCCCTTGTGCCAGTGGATCACCAGCCCGCCGGCCATCAACAGGTAGACGCCGTACGCGGCCACGAGCGTGTTGGCCATAATCATGCCGATGGCGGCCCCCATGGTCCCCAGCGAGGGAATGGGACCGAACCCGCGGATGAGGATCACGTTGAAAATGACGTTCAGCACCGTCATCGCGATGCCCAACCGCATGCCCGTGCGGGCGTCGCCGGCCGCGCGCAACGCGCCGCTGACCATGAAGCCGAGCATCATGCCCAGTCCGCCGACGAACAGCGTCCGCAGGAAGGGGAGCGCCTGCAGCTGCACCTCGGGTGCGGCGTGCACGACGTTCAGCAGCACCGGCGCCAGGAACCAACCCGCGGGCGCGAGAATGAACAGCGACATCGCCAGCGCGGCGAGGAACGCCTGCCACGACGTGTGGTTCACCGCCTCCGCGTCGCCCGCCCCCGCGTAGCGGCTCACCAGCACGCCCATGCCAGTGAAGATCGACATGACGAAGGTGATGACCACGAGGAAAATCTGGAACGACACCCCGACAGCCGCGTTGCCGGCGTAGCCCACGAGATGCCCGACGAGCGCGTGGTCGATGATTCCCTGCGCGCCGCCGATCACGTTCTGCAGGACGGTGGGCCAGGCCAGCATCCAGACGGCCGCGATGATCGGCCCCTCGATGATGGAACGGTCGAACGGTTTGGCCTTCGGATCCTTGGGGGGCGTGCTCACGGGGGGCGATGACGGTTGAGGGGGCGTGACGATCAGCGGGCGACGTCGATGGCGATCACGCCCATGTCGGCGCCGCCATGTCCGGCGTCGATCAATGCATCCATGCGCGCGGCGATGCCCGGCAAGGCCGCCAACGGCCTGGTGCCGGCCGTCTCGATCATCAGGCGCACGTCCTTGCGTGCCATCGTCAGCTCGAAGCTCGGGGTGAAGTCGCCGGCGGCCATGCTCTTGCCGCGCCCGCTCACAATCGCCGACGGATTAAAGAAATCGAACAGCTTCATGGCGTCGTCAGCTGCGATGCCGGCGCTGGTCGCGATGGTCAGTACGTCGGCGATCACGGCGCCCGTGCCTACCAGATATGCGTTGCCGCACAGCTTGAAGACCGCGGCGGCATCGGGGCGCTCGCCGAAGTACTCCAGCTTCGTGGCCTGCGTCGCGAGTGCGGGTTGCACCGCGTCGAAGAGCGCGCGCGGGCCAGATGCCAGGATGATCCCCTGACCCTTGCGTGCCATCGCCGGTCCGATGAAGACGGGGCAGTGGATGTAGCGCACTCCCTCGGCATTCAGGCGCACGGCGCGCTCGGCGGTCAGCGCAGGCTGCGTGGTGGTGTGGTCCACGATGATCACACCGTCGCCCAGCCCGGCGCGCAGTTCGGTAATCACGTGCTCCACAGTGGCGTCGTCTTTCAGCACCAGGTGCACCCGCTCGGCCCCCTTCACCGCCTCGGCGGGGGTGGCTGCCACGCGCGCCCCGAACGACTCCAGCGCCTTCGCCTTGTCGGGGGTGCGGTTCCAGACCGTCACCGAGTCACCGCGAGCGAGTGCGGCCTCGACGAAACCCGATCCAAGGCGGCCGGTTCCGAGATAGGCGATGTGGGTGCTCATGGGTTGCTCGCAGTGGCTAAGAGGTCAATCAATCTAGCCACGGTGGCAAGTGGTCCGGCGGGGAAGCTGAGGCTACCCCAACACCTGCCACTTCGGCATATTTCACGGATGCGCGAGGGGCAACCCTCGCCCCAGTTTCGACCCACACCGCGGGCGTCGCGCCCGCTGCGAGTGAGCCCGTGTCTGCCGAAAACGCTACCCTCCTGAAGACCCCGTTCTACGACGTCCATGTTGCGCTGGGCGCCAAGATGGTCCCCTTTGCGGGCTTCGAGATGCCCGTGCAGTACCCCAGCGGGATTACCGCCGAGCACAACGCGGTGAGGACGGCGTGCGGTGTGTTCGACGTGAGCCACATGGGCGAGTTCCTGATCACCGGTCCGCAGGCACTCGAATTCGTCACCTATGTCACCAGCAACAACGTCGCGGGGCTGGCCATCGGCCAGGTGCATTACTCGGGCATCCTGTACGAGAACGGCACGTTTGTGGATGATTGCCTCGTCTATCGCTATGCCGACCACATCATGATGGTCGTGAATGCGTCCAACAAGGACAAGGACTTCGCGCACATCAGCCAGTACCTGTCCAAGTTCGACGCCAAGCTCGAGGACATCTCCGATCGCATTGCGCTGCTCGCCATTCAGGGGCCCAAGGCGCAGGAGATCGTGGCGAAGCTGACGGACGTCGACCTCGACACCATCAAGTACTACCACTTCACCGAAGGCAAGGTCGCCGGTGTGGGTCCGATGGTCATCTCGCGCACGGGCTACACGGGCGAGGATGGCTTCGAGCTGTACCACGACGTCAAGGACGCCATGGCGGTGTGGACTGCGGTTATGGCGAGCGGGCAGGTGACGCCGGTCGGACTGGGCTGCCGCGATTCGCTGCGTCTCGAGATGGGCATGGCGCTGTATGGCAACGACATCGACGACACCGTGACGCCGCTCGAGGCCAACCTCGGCTGGCTGGTGAAGTTCAAGAAGGGCGACTTCGTGGGCAAGGCCGCGCTCGAGGCGCAGAAGGCGGCCGGCGTGCCGCGCAAGCTCGTGGGCTTCACCATTGCCGACAAGGCGTTCCCGCGGCACGGCTACCCCGTGTTCGTGAACGGTGAGCCGAGCGGAGAGGTGCGCAGCGGGACCATGAGCCCGTCGTGCCAGGTGCCCATTGGCACGTGCTACGTGCCGACCGCGCATGCCGTGGTGGGGAACTCCATTGAGATCGACCAGCGCGGCAAGCGCGTGACGGCGACCATCACCGAGATGCCGTTCTGGAAGCACGCCAGCCACAAGTAGACTGTAGACGGTAGACGGTAGACGGTAGCTCTGCCGTCTACCGTCTACCGTCTACCGTCTGCCGTCAGCCGTCGAGTGTCTACCGTCCCCCGCCTCAGATTATGCGCGTCTTAATTACTCTTACTGATGTCGAGCCCGCCGTCCGGCTGAACGCCCTACTCGAGGGGACGCCGGACGTCGAGACGTTCGTCGTGTCGCCGATGGACGACCTGCCGGGTACGGTGCAGCGCCGGAAGCCGGATGTCATCGTCTTCTCGGGCGCGCTGCTCGATGCGCAGACCGTGGCGATCGTGCGGGACCAGCTGTGGCTGGGGACGGCGATGGTCGGCCTGGCGGATGTCAGTGATTCGGGGCTGGAGGCTCGGCTCAAGCAGATCGGGTTCAGCGAGGTCATCACCAAGCCCGTGAGTCCCGAGGAGGTGCTGCAGCTGGTGCGGCGCCTGCTCGACCGCCATCGCCTGGCGACGATCACCGGCTTGTGGGGTGAGAGCGACGCGGTGCGCGAGGTGCTGGTGCAGGTGGAGCAGATGGCGCCGGTGACGAGCACCGTACTGGTGGAGGGGGAGAGCGGCACGGGCAAGGAACTCGTGGCGCGCGCCATTCATCACTTGAGTCCGCGCCGGAACAAGCCGTTCATCGCGGTCAATGTGGGCGCCTTGCCCGAGACGCTGCTGGAGAGCGAGTTGTTCGGTCACGAGAAGGGATCGTTCACCGGGGCGGCGGAGCGTCGTCTTGGGCGTTTCGAGCTGGCGCACGGTGGGACGCTTTTCCTGGACGAGATCGGCGAGATTCCGCAGTCCACGCAGGTGAAGTTGTTGCGTGTGCTCGAGGAGCGGCACGTGACGCGGGTGGGCGGCACGCAGACCATTCCGGTGGATGTGCGGGTGATTGCGGCGACGAACCGCAGTCTCAAGGATCAGGTGGGGAGCGGTTCGTTCCGGCCTGACCTGTTTTACCGGCTGAACGTGCTGCGCATTTATCTGCCGCCGTTGCGCGAGCGTCGCGACGACATCGGGTTGCTGGTGCGCCGTTTCGTGCACGAGTTCGCGACGCTGCACGAGCGTGAGTTCCACGGCATCAGCGCCGAGGCGATGGATGCGCTGGTGAACTATTCGTGGCCCGGCAACGTGCGCGAGTTGCGGAACCTGATGGAGAGCATGGTGGTGCTGGCGCATGGCCGGGAGATCGGGGTGAGCGACATCCCGCCTGGCATCCGCGACGGGGGGAACGACCGGTTCCTGCCCATTCCGGTCGGGGCCCTGTTGCGTGAGGGGGCCAAGGCGGATGGGCGTGAGCTCGAGTTCATCGTGCGCAGCCTGCTGGAGCTCAAGCTGCAGGTGGAGGAGTTGCGCCGGCGGGTGGATGAGGACCGGAGCGTACTGCACCAGATTCACGCGGGGGATGGCCGGGTGGTGGCCAGTTTCGTTCCCGGGCTGGGCATTGAGGCGCCCGGGATCGCCCGTCAGACGAACAGCGTGACGATTGATCCCAGTATGACGATGGCCGAAATCGAGCGGTTGGCCATCGAGTCTGCGTTGCGTGAAACGCGCGGGAATCGTCGTAAAGCTGCGGAGATCCTCGACATCGGCGAGCGGACGTTGTACCGCAAGCTGAAGGAATACGGGGTTCCTGACGATATCGGTTTATCGGACAATTAGTCCGAATTCCTTGCTGGCTGACTAGATTATAGACAATTAGGCGGTCGGAATGTCTGAGCCGACGCGGGCTTGGGCTCCTCGTAATGTGAGGGGGGGGGACGCCGGTTGCCATGTCGTTTCACTGCAGGTGACCGAGTACCCGAGGATTCGTGAGCCATTCAGCGCATCATGGCAGTGACCCAGTGATTGCCGGGACGGTGCTTCCGTTGCAGCGGGCGGAGGAACTGATCGGGACGCTTTCTGGGGTCGTGAGCGTCCGGATTGTGCCCACCGAGAGCGGGCTGGTGGACACCATTCATGTGCTGACGACGGGTGAGACGCAGCCCAAGCAGATGGTTCGGAACGTCGAGAGTGCGCTGATGGCGCACCTGGGCATGCGGGTGGATCACCGGAAGGTGAGTGTGGCGACCACCTCGGCACGGCCGACGCCGCCCCCTGGGGCCTTGGCGTCGCTGGCGGAAGTGCGTGGGAGCGAGGAGGGTGGTGTGGCGGGGGCGGTGCCTCGGCGCACGCTGTATTTCGAGGATGTGGAGATTCGCGGGTCGCGGGCGAAGGGCGTCGGGTGCAAGGTGACGTTGCGGCGCGGCGACGACGTGTTTGTGGGGGATGCCGAGGGGTTTGAAAGCGATCGCAGCCGGGTGGAGTTGGCGGCGCGGGCGACCCTGACGGCGATTGCGAAGAGCGAGGGGGAGGAGCGCCGGGTCTTGCTGTTGGAAGGGAGCAAGGTCTTTGAGGCGTTCGACCGCCAGTTCGTGTTTGTTGGCGTGACGGTGCGGATGGGGCGCGAGAGCGCGCTATTGACCGGGAGCGCGGAAGTGAAGGACAGTGCCGAGACGGCGGCGGTATTGGCCGTTTTGGATGCAACGAACCGGTGGGTGGCGGGTCGGGCGAACTAGCCTGCGGCCGGCGCACCGAAAAATTGAGGGTGGGGTCCCGTTCCCGAGCGAGCGAAAGTGAGCTGAGCGGTACCGGTGCACGAGTGCACCACGAGCGAAGCCGACCCAAGCGGCAGCACGTTAGGCGAGCGCCTGGCGTGACTCTGTGAAAGGGAGGTGACACTCACCATGATGTCCTTTTTCCGTCTACTTTTCGGCGCACTTGCTGACACGCTGATCTGGTCGTAGTGGAAATCGAGAACGGGTCCCCGCCCAACTTCTTAGTGAAACAGGACCGAGCTTTGTGAAAGGACTTCGCCTCTACGTCTTGGTAATTAGCATCGCCGCGCTGCTTGCAGTCGCGGCGCTGTCGCTGTTTGCCGGGGCGTGGACGCAGAAGGAGGTGATCGCGGCGACATTCTTCGCGTCCTTTGGAATGCTCGCCCAAGTGCTTGGCTACCAAAGGTCGAAGGGCCGGTCCGGGACCATCGCCTTTCTACCGTTCCTGTCCATCGCCGCCGTCTCCCCGAACAGCGCAGCCATTGCGTCTGTATTCATCGCAATGCTCTTCGGCGAAATCATCGCTCGGCGAGAATTTCTCAAGGCTCTATTCAATATTTCTCAGCAAGTGCTGGCAGTAGCGACCGCGCAGTTGGTGTACGTCGCTCTCGGTGGTACATCGCTACTTTTTCGGCCTGTCCATTTCCCCGCGTTCATTGCCCTGTTTGGCACTTACATGGTGATGAACAAGGCCGTCGTGGCATACGTTCTCGCGTTGGCGAACAAGACTGCGTTCCAGAGAGAACTCGTTCGCGGTTTCAAGGGAACGTTGTTAAATGACCTGCTCGCGCTTCCTCTAGTTGTCGTGTTCGCCCTTGCGTACTCCACGTTTGGGCCGATCTGGACAGGGGTGTTGGCGCTGCCGATGCTTGGCGTTCGACAGCTATATAAGTCGGTTTTCGAGCTTGAGCGGATTAACGAGGAGTTGCTTCAGTTGATGGTGGCCGCCATCGAAGCCCGTGATCCTTACACATCGGGCCACTCTCAGCGAGTCGCTCGATACAGTCGAGTTATTGCACGAGTGGTTGGGCTCAGCGCACGCCAGGTCGAGGAGATCGGGACAGCGGCATTGTTGCACGATGTCGGAAAGATCCACGAGGAGTTTGCACCGATTCTGCGCCAGCCCCGTAAACTGACGGCCGCGGAGTTCGAAGTGATGAAGACTCACTCTGCGAAGGGTGCCGTACTCGTATCCAAGGTCTCGCAATTTAAGAACATCGTGCCGGCTGTCCGAGGCCATCACGAGAGATGGAGTGGCAAGGGATACCCTGATTCCCTCGCGGGCGACGATATCCCGCTGGGTGCGAGGATCATTACCATTGCGGACACTATAGACGCGATGACCACGGTGCGGCCGTATCGCCCGCCGAGGGACCTTGATGACGTGCGCGCAGAGTTGACGTGCGTCTCTGGCATTCAGTTTGACCCACGGATTTGCGCACAGCTCCTAAAGGACGAACACTGGCGGGAGCTCAGCCTCGAAGTTGAGATCGCGGCTCGCGAGTTTCCGGCTGACACCGCTGCCGCAGAACCAGTGAGCGGTGAAATTCCTCGGCACTCGACGCAGACGCGGGTGCCCTAGCGAAGGAATGATAGAAGTTCTTCCGGCGCCGGCATCTTGTCCCGACGTTGTGTAGAGAGGTACTCGTGGACGAATCGAGTCGCGGCCACCTCGCCCTCGTTGGCTGCTATTGCGAGCGCCGCTGATACGGCTATATGGTCGACGGACGAGTGCTGGAATAGGGAGTGTCGGCGGCGCATGAACTCGCCAAGAATCTCCCTAGCCTCGTCGTCAACGCCGTCGTGTGTCAGGATTCTAAGCCTTGCTGCTGCGTGCAAGAGATAGTGGCGCGACCGGTTCGATAGGTCGACGGGCCCCAGCGTAGCGAGTCGGCTCCGCGCATCGTCCCAGCGGTCGGTTCCGATGAACCAGTGAATCCAGCTAATATCCAGAGAAACGCGATTGAAGGCACCGAGCAGGGGTGCGAAACGTACTTCAGCTGCCAAGAGTGCTTCGTGAGCGCGGTCGTATTGGCCGTACTCTAGCGCTATTCCAGCGATGATGTCCTGTGCGCGAAATCGTGCGTACACAAATCCGAGTTTCTCGGCGAGATCACCGGTTTCCGTTATCAACTGTTGGGCGCGCGCGTAGTCGCCATTTCTGCGGAACGCGAAGGATGCAGTTCGGAGTGTCGAGATTAGTGTGGCTTTGTTCGGTTGAAGGCGCACGCGCGCGATCAAGGACTCAGCGATGCTGACTGCCGTGGCGAGACTACCAACTGCCCCTTCGTAGACCAAATCCGCCCGTAGGCGCGAGACCTCGTCGCCGTCGTATCGCGGAACGCCGCGGACTGCTCTATAAGTGGCGCTGACTGAATCGGCGTCTTGCGTATTATCCGCAACGATCATGCCGACAAACGCCGCGTGAAGCCGCTGCTGAGGCATTGCCTTGGAATCCGACGCGATCGCAAGGAGATCTTCCATGCCTTTGCCGGCATCTGCCGAGTACTGGTTTGCCTCGAGAACCATCATCGTGAGGTCGGACCCTTCACGGGCGGTGGTTTCGAGAGGATCTAGCTCGCGAATGCGATCAACAGTGGTAAGGAGTTGCTGCCACTCAGCCATCGTCTGAAAAGCGATCACCCGCCCCATCAACGCCTCCACCGCCCCCGCCGGCGTCACGGCATACTCGCTCGCCGCCAGATACGCCCGGCTGGCCTCCGACGTCGCGCCGGTGCGCATCAGATACTCGGCGCACCGCATCATCGTCGCGTACGCCAACTGCTTCTCGCCGCTCTCCTGATACA
>CANNKR010000018.1 GCA_947504615.1 Gemmatimonadota bacterium
GGTCCCACTGCGTGGCGAACGGGAGCGATGTGGTGCCCGGCATCGCGAAGGCGTAGCCGAAGAAGCGCAGCGGGCGCCGGGCGGTCACCGCCGGGTCCTTCTGGCGCAGCGCGCCGGCCGCCGAGTTGCGCGGGTTCGCGAACACCGGCTCGCCGGCCGCCACGCGCTCGAGGTTCATTTTCTCGAAACCCTCGAAGGTCATGTAGACCTCGCCGCGGATCTCGATGAGTGGCGGCCAGCCCGTGCCCGTGAGACGCAGGGGAATGTCGCGAATGGTGCGGACGTTGGCGGTGACGTCCTCGCCCACGCTCCCGTTGCCGCGCGTGGCGCCGGTGACCAGCACGCCTTCCTGGTACGTGAGGCTGATGGCGGCGCCGTCGATCTTCAGTTCGCAGCAGAAGTGCGACCGGTCGAAGTCGTCACCGACCACGTCGCGGCCGCTGGTGGCCCAGTCCTCCAGTTCCTCGTCGCTGAACGCGTTGTTCAGCGAGCCCATGGGTACCAGATGGGCATACTTGGCCAGATGCGTCGCGCCCACCTCGGCGCCCACGCGCCGGGTGGGCGAGTCGGCGGTGCGCAACGCCGGGTGATCGCGCTCGAGCGCCTGCAGTTCGCGAAAGAGCGTGTCGTACTCTGCGTCGCTCAGCGCCGGCCGGTCGAGCAGGTAGTACTCGTGCGACGCCCGTTCGAGCGCCTCACGCAGCCAGGCTGCACGCGCCTCGACCGACGGCGTGCTCACGCGCGCCCTGGCCCCACCCGGAGTTCCGCCCTGCCGCTTGACGCCAGGGACATGCGGTTAGGCGCCGGCTTCCTTGCCGGCGGGTGCCTCGGAGAGGCCGCCGCCCAGCAGGAAGTTCTCGACGAAGAAGAGCCCGTTCTCGCCGGCACGTTTCACCATGCGCAGCAGCGTGTCCATGGACGCCATTTCTTCACGCTGCTCGTTCACAAACCATTCGAGCGCGTTCTTGCTCCCGTGATCCTTGTCGCTGATCGCCTGGTCCACGAGGGCGTTGATCTGCGCGGTGACGCGCATCTCCGACTCGAGCGCGAGCTTCACCGCGTCGGCGGCGTTCTTGAACCCCGACTTCGGGGCCGGGATGGCGGGGACCTTCACTTCGGCGCCGGAGTCGAGCACCAGCTTGACGAACCGCATGGCGTGGTCACGCTCTTCCAGCGACTGCTTGTAGAAGTGCTGGGCGAGCGCGGGAAGTCCTTCCTGGTCGAAGAACGTCGCGATGGCGATGTATTGGTGCGAGGCGCCCAGCTCGTTGCCGACCTGCGCGTTGATGGCGGCGCTCAATTTCTTGCTGATCATGGGGTATTGGCTCGGTGAGGGGGGATCAACCTTTGGCTTCTTCCGCTACGACATTCAATGCCACTTCCACGAGGCGCTCAAGTTCCTCGTCCGACGCCTTCGGCAGCAGCGTCTCGGCCCACATGTGATCCTGCGTGCCGGCATAGCCGTCAAGTAGCCGGCGGAGGAACGCCACCAGCGCGATGCGTTCCAGGTCCGCCCGGCGCGACGCGCTTTCCTTCGATTCCGACGACTTCAGCAGCGCTTCGAACCGGTGCGCGTTCCGCAGCGCCTTGGCCGTCAACTCGGCGACGACCTGCGTGAACCGCACGTCGGCGTCGGAGAAGGGCATGGCGTCGCGTTCCGTACGCAGAAAAATCGCCCCGATCACGTCCTGGCGCCACCGGATGGGAACCACGATGATCGACCGCACGTTGCGGGCATCGAGCGCCGAGCGGACGTTGCTGTAGGCCGGGTCATTGACCGCGTCGGGAATGAAGACCGTCTCGCCGCTGGCGAAGGCCCGCTTGAGTTCCGGGTAGCGGTCGAGGTCCACCACCAGGTTCCGGATGGACGGATCCTCGTAGCTGGCGACCAGCCGAATGCCCTCATCGCGTTCGCCGGCGAGGAAGATCGAACACCGGTCGAGGCCGAACATCTGGCCCAGCTTGCCGGCGATCGCCTGCAGGATGTCCACGAAGTGCAGGGAGCTCGAGATTTCCTGGAGGATATCGACGACCGCAACCAGGTGTTCCTTCTCGCGGGTCAGTTCGCGCACGCGCGACTGGAGCCGGTTGATTTCGTCTCCGGCGTCGACCGGGGTCGTGTTCGGGCTGTTCACAACTTCCTCCGCAGGATAATCCCCAAGTCTAGCCGATGCACGATCCGGGCGGGATCGGCGGCCACCCGTGACGCTTTGCAGAGTGCGTCGTTGTTCAGAGGGTTGGCGGTGATTGCCTGCTCGGGCACCCGCTGAACGCCTCGCATCCACTTCTTCAAGGTCGACCGCCTCCGCAAATATTCCCGTCCCCCGCCCGCGGCTCCAGGGGCAGGATGGGAACGTACGAGACGAGTCGTGGCACGGTCAATGCACCTCATCGATCTGATTGCCCGCAAGCGTGACGGGGGCCGCATCAGCCCCGCCGAATGGAGCACCTTCGCGGCCGAGTACGCGGCCGGGAAGTTCCCCGATTATCAGGTGGCCGCGCTGTTGATGGCCATCTTCTTCAAGGGCCTGGACGACGAAGAGACGTTCGCCCTGATGAAGGCGATGCTCGACAGCGGCGGGCGGCTGGATTTCTCGCACCTCGACCGCCCGGCCATCGACAAGCACTCCACGGGCGGCGTCGGCGACAAGGTGTCGATCGTCCTTGCCCCGCTGGTGGCCGCCTGCGGGCTGGCGGTCCCGATGATGAGCGGACGCGGATTGGGCCATACCGGCGGCACGCTCGACAAGCTGGAGGCGATTCCCGGCTTCAACACCCGGCTGACGCTCGCGCAGGCGACGGCGCAGGTGGAGCGCCTGGGCTGCGCCCTCATCGGACAAACCGGGGAGATCGCTCCCGCCGACAAGAAGCTCTATGCCCTGCGTGACGCCACGGCGACCGTGGAGGCCATTCCGCTGATCGCGGCGTCGATCATGAGCAAGAAGCTCGCGGAAGGGCTCAGCGGGCTCGTGCTCGACGTGAAGACCGGCGCCGGCGCCTTCCTGCCGGAACTCGATCGCGCCATCGCCCTGGCCCAGACGATGGTCGCCATTGGCGAGCGGAGCGGATGCCCCGTGGTGACGCTGCTGACCTGCATGGACCATCCGCTGGGAGTGGCGTGTGGCAACGCGCTGGAGATCGACGAGAGCATCGATGTGCTGCGGGGCGGCGGTCCCGCCGATTTGCTGGAAGTGACGCTGGCGCTCGGCGCCGAGATGATGGTGCTGGGCCGGCTGGCCAAGAGCGTGGGCGAGGGTCGATCACTCCTGGAATACGCGCTCAGCAGCGGCGCGGCGCTCGAGAAGTTCCGCCAGATCGTCGAGGCGCAGGGGGGCGATCCGCGGGTGGTCGATGCGCCGCGCGAGGTGTTGCCACAGGCACGTGAGCAGCCAATGGTCGTGGCCCATCGCGCGGGTGTCGTGCAGCGCGTCGAGCCGCGGGTCATCGGGCGCGGCATCATTGCGCTCGGCGGCGGCCGTACGACCATGGAAGACGACGTGGATCCCTCGGTGGGGTTCCGTATCCTCGTGAAACCCGGCGACCGGATCATGCGTGGCCAGCCGTTGGCGGGGATCTACGCGCGGGACGCTGCGGGGGTCGCCATCGGCGAGGCGTGCGTGAAGGAGGCGATCGTGATCGGTGACGAAGAGGTCACGCCGCTGCCCGCCGTCTCGCATCGCATCACCGCGCGTGGAGTGGAGACGCTGTAACGGCGGAACCGCCGTGCGCTGAGATAGATGGCGGATCCCCCGACCGCTCTGGCGGCGCTCGCGCGCGGAGGGCAATTTCCCCGCATACCTCCGAGCGCCGCCATGACTCATCGACCGAAATACCTGCTGTTGTTGGGCCTCGTCCTGCTCACGTCGGTCCTCGCGCCGGCGTCCGCCGCGGCGCAGGATGACCCCTGCAAGGCGGTGCTGGCCCCACTCCGCGCGCGCTATGCGCCGGACCGTCGCGTGGCGGTGTTCGACGTCACCTGCGCACGGCAGGGAGACCAGCTCGTCGTGAAGGGCGACGTCGACCAGGACAATGCGCGACGCGACATCGTCGCGGCGATGACCTCAGCGAAGTTCGGCGTTCTCGTCGACAGCATGCGCGTCCTTCCCGATCCGGCCCTGGTCGACGTGCCATTCGGCATCGTGAAGGTGAGCGACGGCAACGTCCGCTCCAATCCCGCGCACTCCGCCGAGTTGGCCACCCAAGTGATGATGGGCATGGTCGTGAAGGTGCTGAAGAAGCAGGGTGACTGGTACTACATCCAGGGTCCGGACAAGTACCTCGGATGGCTCGAGGGTGCGGCCATGCACCTGACCAGACAGGCCGGGGCCGATGCCTGGCAGAACGGTCCCAGGGTCATCATGACGGCGTACTTCGGCGTCGTGCGCGCCACGCCCGACACCGGCGCGCTGCCGGTGAGCGATGCCGTGCCCGGGGTGTTGTTCAAGGCAGGCGCGGTGAAGGGCAGGTGGCGCGCCGTCGAAACGCCGGACGGACGCAAGGGCTTCATCGAGCGCCAGCTCGTCGCCGACTACTCGCAATGGAAGGCGACGCGCACGCTGACGGCCCAGACCGTCGAGCAGACCGCCAAGCGGTTCATCGGCGTGCCGTATCTCTGGGGGGGCACGTCGCCGAAGGGAATGGACTGCTCCGGATTCACGAAGACCGTCTTTCGCCTGAACGGGATGGAGTTGAACCGCGACGCCAACCAGCAGGCGCAGATGGGCGTCGACGTGTCCGCCGGCGGCGACATGAAGCAGTTGACCAAGGGGGATCTGCTCTTTTTCGGCCAGCAGGCCACCGCCGATCGCCCCGAGCGCATCACGCACGTCGGCATCTACCTGCAGGACAAGACGATCATCCACACGCCCGGTGGGTCCGGCGTGCGCATCGACAGTTTCGATCCGGCGGCGCCCAACTACAACGACGGGCTGGTGAAGAGCCTCGTGCGCGCGCGGCGCATCATCGGGGCCCAGCCGTAGCCTTCGTGCACTCGTGCGCTCGTGCGCTCGTGCGCTCGTGCGTTCGTGCGTTCGTGCAGCTCACCCCTTCAGCTTCTTCACCCCGATGCCCGGCCGGTTCCGCAGCGTGACCTTGCCGTCCAGCACCTGCGTGCCGTCATAGACGTCATTGCTGATCAGCAGCGCGCCGTCGAGGTCGGCCCAGTCCACCATGGGTGACAGGTGCGACGCCGCCGAGATGCCGCAGGAGGTCTCGGTCATGCAGCCGAGCATGACCTTCATGCCCAGCGACCGCGCGAGCACGATCATTTTGTGCGCTTCGCGCATGCCGGTGCACTTCATCAGCTTGATGTTGATGCCGCTGTACACGCCCTTGGCCTTGGGGATGTCGGCGAGTCGCTGCACCCCTTCGTCGCCGATGATCGGCACCGGGCTGCGTTCCGTCAGCCACGCGAGGTCGTCCACCTGCTCCTTGGGCAACGGCTGCTCGACCATCACGACGTTCTTCTCGTGCAGCCAGTGGAGCATGTCGAGCGCGACGGCGCGGTCCTTCCACCCCTGATTGACGTCGGCCGTGATCGGCTTGTCCGTCACCGAGCGGATGGTCTCGACCATCATCTTGTCGGTGTCGCGGCCCAGCTTCACCTTCAGCACCTTGTACTCGGCCGCTTCCACGGTCTTCTGCCGCACCACGTCCTGCGTGTCGATGCCGATGGTGAACGACGTGTGCGGCGTCTTGGCGGCGTCGAAGCCCCAGATGTTGTACCACGGCTGGCGCAGCATGCGCCCGACCAGGTCATGCAGCGCGATGTCCACCGCGGCCTTGGCCGCGGGATTTCCCGGCGCCAGGGCGTCGATGTCGTGGAGAATCGTCTCGAGCTCGAAGGGATTCTCGTATCGGGAGAGGTCGACCTTCGAAAGGAATGCGGTGGCCGACTCGTGCGATTCGCCGAGGTAGGGAGGCATCGACGCTTCCCCATAGCCGGTGATCCCGTCGTATTCGATTTCCGTCAGCACCACCGGCGTCGTGGTGCGTGACGACGTGGCGATGGTGAAGACGTGCCGCAGCTGGATCGTGTACGCGCGAAAGCGAAGCGTCATGCGAGGCTTGGCTCCGCGCCGCACGGGCGCGGCCTCCGCCATCGGGACCGTGACGAGCGAGGCGGCGATGGCCGACCCGGCGACCGCCGATCCGGCAACGGCCGAGCCGGCGAGCACGGAGGAACGCTTCAGGAAATCACGACGGTTGTGCTTCACGGAATACCCCTGATATGTCTGGTGGCGGCGGGACGCGCGCCGAAGGCCGGCGCGCGATGTCGCGCCGGTGTGCTAGCCCTTGATGGCGGTCGATACGAGCGTCCAGAGCGCCGGGAGCGCCCCGATCGTCCACATCGTGACGCCAGCCAGGACGACCTTCTCCCTCGGGAGCTTGCCGACGACGCCAATGCCGATCGCGAGCAGCACCGTCACCCACAGCGTGAAGAGATCCAGCCGGCCGACGAGCCCCAGCACTCCCGCATTCATGCCGGGATCCAGGAACCGGCCGACGCCCAGCGAGAGCTGGAACCGTCCGGTCAGCGCGTCGGTGTCGATCATCCAGCCCTGCGCGTTGACGGCGAATGACTCGATGACGCGCGGCATGAATGAGTAGGCGGCGATCGTCGTCGCCGCGGTGTACCCCAGACGCGCCTCGAACAGCTTGCCGGTCAGCCAGACGCCCAGCCCCGTGAACAGGATGGCCAGCGGAATGCCGATGAAGGCCCCGAAGCTGGTGGCATAGCCCCCGAACTTCTTGGCCATCGCGATCTGCTCCTCCGTCATTCCCGGGTTCTGTTTGGCGGCCGCGGCCATCGATCGCGCAAACTCGGCATCCATGATGCCCTGCATCGCGCCACGATTGACCAGGAACAGCCCGCCCAGCAGGAGCGTCAGCACGCACATGACGAGGAAGAACCCCGAGTTCGCGCGGCGCGCGAACACGGCGCTCGGGGAAAAGAAGATGTCGACGAAATCTTCGGCGAGGGATGCTTTTTCGGGGGTCGGGACAGCGGGTTCGCTATCGGTCATGGCGAGCTCAGGCGGGAGGAGATTGAAACCCAAGGTATCGAAGTTGAGGGGCCAAGGCGGCGCCTCGCAAGACGGCAACGTGCTGCCCGCACGATCCGCTGGCGCGAGCGGCACCGTCGATGCGACACACGAACAAGCCCCGGGAGCCATCACTGGCATCACGGGGCTCGTTGGTCATTCCTGATCCGGAATCAGATGTCGAGGTTCGACACGAACTTGGCGTTGGCTTCGATGAAGGCGCGGCGCGGTTCCACTTCGTCGCCCATCAGCGTCTCGAACAGCCGGTGCGTCTGGCCTTCGTCTTCGACGTTCACCTTCAGGATCGTGCGCGTCGCCGGGTCCATCGTCGTCTTCCAGAGCTGGTCGGGGTTCATTTCGCCCAGGCCCTTGTACCGCTGGATGTTCACGTTGGCCTTGCCCTCGGGGCCGCCGCCGAGCCGCGTGGCGATCTCCTCGCGCTGCGCCTCGTCGAACGCGTAGTACTCTTCCTTCCCCTTGGCCACCCGGTACAGCGGCGGCTGGGCGATGTAGACGAAGCCGCTTTCGATCAGCTGCCGCATCTGCCGGAAGAAGAACGTGAGCAGCAGCGTGCGAATGTGCGCGCCGTCCACGTCGGCGTCCGTCATGATGATGATCTTGTGGTAGCGCGCCTGGTCGATGGAGAAGTCTTCCTCGCCGATCCCCGACCCAATGGCCGTGATGATCGTGCGGATCTCTTCATTGCTCAGGATCTTGTCGATGCGCGCCCGCTCGACGTTCAGGATCTTGCCGCGCAGCGGCAGGATGGCCTGGAACATGCGATCGCGCCCCTGCTTGGCCGAGCCGCCGGCCGAGTCGCCCTCGACCAGATAGAGCTCGCACATCGCCGGGTCGCTCAGCGAACAGTCGGCCAGCTTGCCCGGCAGGTTGCCGACGTCGAGCGCCGACTTCTTGCGGGTGAGATCGCGCGCCTTGCGCGCCGCCTCGCGTGCGCGGGCCGCCTGCAGCGCCTTGTCGATGACGATGTTGCCGACGCGCGGGTGCTCTTCCAGATACTCGGCGAGCCACTCGTTGACGTACGTCTTGACGGCCGACTCCACCTCGGAGTTGCCCAGCTTCGTCTTGGTCTGCCCCTCGAACTGCGGCTCCTTCACCTTGACGCTGAGCACCGCCGTGAGCCCCTCGCGCACGTCGTCACCGCTGAGGCGCAGTTCCTTGTCCTTCTTGGCGATGTTCGCCTTGTCGAGGTGCTTGTTGATCACCGAGGTCAGCGCCGACTTGAAGCCGGTCAGGTGCGTGCCACCCTCGTGGGTGTTGATGTTGTTCACGAACGAGAACACGGTCTCGTTGTACCCGTCGTTGTACTGCATGGCGATCTCGATGCCGATGCCGTCCCGCTCGGCGTCGGCGTAGAGGATCTCGCTGTGCAGCACCTTGCGGCTGGCGTTCAGGTACTGCACGAACTCCTTCAGCCCGCCCTTGGCGTGGAAGGTCTCCTGCTTCTGCACGCCTTCCCGTTCGTCCACCAGCGTGATCGACACGCCCTTGTTCAGGAACGAGAGCTCGCGCAGGCGCGACTCGAGCGTCGCGTAATCGTAGTGGAGATCGGTGAAGATCTCGGGGTCGGGCTTGAAATAGACCTTCGTCCCCGTCTCCTTCTCCTTCACCTTGCCGAGCAGCGTGAGCTTGGTCGTCGTGTCGCCGCGCACGAAGTCCATGTAGTGCTCTTTGCCGTCGCGCTTGATCCACACCTTCAGCGACTCGGACAGCGCGTTCACCACCGAGACGCCCACGCCGTGCAGGCCCCCCGACACCTTGTACGAATTCTTGTCGAACTTGCCGCCGGCGTGCAGCACCGTAAGGGCCAGTTCCACACCGGGCAGCCCCTCGGTCGGGTGCATGTCCACCGGGATGCCGCGTCCGTTGTCGACCACGGTGATCGAGTCGTCGGCGTGGATGGTCACATGCACCGTGTCGCAGTAGCCGGCCAGCGCCTCGTCGATCGAGTTGTCCACCACCTCGTACACGAGATGGTGAAGGCCACGCGCCGATGTGGACCCGATGTACATGCCGGGGCGCTTGCGGACGGCTTCGAGACCCTTGAGGACCTGGATGCCGGAAGCGTCGTAGTGCGATTCAGCCGCGTCGTTCGTCTTCGCCATTTCGCGTGCAGAAGGGGAGTTGAGGGAGCTCCAAAGAAACGCCGAATTGGGGCGATTCTCCACAATCACTCAACTATAAGAGAAAACGCCCCGAAAAGCAAGAGGGGCGTCTGTATGCAAAGTGCTAACTACCAACGACTTAGCGCTGCAGTTCCCACCGAATCTTCCGGACAATCTCTTTTCCCGAGCTTTTGTTCACTTTCGCGATGAGCGTTCGCTCCATCATCCCGAGCTCCTGCATCCATCCATTCGTCTTCACGCTCACCGTCAGCGTGCCGTTCTCTGCGATGGCCCGTGCGGTCGTCACAGCGGCGATCTGCGGCCCAACGGCCCCTGCCCAGTGTCCCAGGACCTCCGCGCGCACCAGGCGCGCCCCAAGCGCGCTCCCGGCCAGCATCTCGGCCAGCGCATCGCCCACCTTGGCGGGCCCCCGGCGCTTCTCGCTCACGCGCCCTCCGCCAGCACGCCGCTCACGATCGAATACCGCGGCAGGCGCGTGAACCGCTCGGGAATCTCCTCGGGGCGCGGCACGCACAGCACCACCTGACCCACGCCGGCCTCCAGCAAGAGGTCGAGCACGCGCGCCGCGCGTCGATTGTCGAGTTCGGCGAACGGGTCATCCAGGAGCAGCACCGGCAGGGTGGCGCGGCGCACCCGCTGCGTGGCCGCCTCGAGCAACCGCAGGGCAATGGCCCCGGTGCGCTGCTGTCCGGCCGAGCCCACGACGCGCAGGTCGCGACCGTCGAGCGTCAGCGCGAGGTCGTCGCGATGCGGCCCCACGTGCGTGGCGCCGCGGCGCAGGTCGTGCTCGCGCCCGCGTTCCAGCGCCTCGCGCAGCGCCTCGCCGCCGGGCGCTCCGTCGGGCAGCGTCGTGGCATACGCCATCGCCGCTTCGCCTGTCTCGCCAATGGCGTGCGTCAGGCGCGTGAACTCGGCCGCGTGCTCGCGCACCCAGGCGCGACGTTCGTCCACCAGCACCGTGCCGTGCTCGGCGAGCGCGGGTTCCCAGACGGCAGCGGCGGACGCGTTGCGCCGGTGCCGGAGGGCATCGCGCAGCGCGGCGTTGCGGCGCTCCAGCGCGCCGCGATAATGCCGCAACGCGCGCAGATAGCGCGGGGAGGTCAGCGCGAGGGTGATGTCGAGAAACCGACGCCGTTCGGCCGGCCCGTCGCTCACCAGCGTCACGTCGCGCGGCGCGAGCAGCACCGACGGCAGTGCGCCCAGCGCGTCGGTGATGCGCGGCATCTCCACCCCGTCGCGCGTGACTTTCTTGCGGCCCGCGCGGTCGGCGCCCGCGCCGAGGTGCACCACGCGGTCGGGCCCGTGCACGGCAGCGCTCACGTGAAAGGCCGGCGCGTCAAAGCGCACGAGGTCGCGATCGCGCGCGCCGCGCACCGAGCGCAGCTGCTCCACGTAGGCGATGGCCTCAAGGAAGCTCGTCTTGCCCTGGCCGTTCTCGCCGACGATGGCGATCCCGTCGCTGGGCAGCACCACGTCCACGCGCTCGAGATTGCGAAAGTCGCGGATCGCAAGCGCGGAGACGCGCGTGCGCTCGTCCGACGCGCGCGACGCCGGCGGCACCTCCGGTACCGGTCGTGGCACCGGCACCGCGTGCATCACGCTATTCGCCCGTGAACTGCGCGGGACGCTTGGCGAGGAACGCGGCCGTCCCCTCGGCCATGTCCTTCGTTGCGCCCAGCGATCCGAACAACCGGGCCTCGAGCGCCATGGCATCGTCGGCCATGCGGTCGAAGCCGTCGTTGATGGCCTCGATGGCGCGGGCCAGCGCCAGCGGCCCGTTCTTGGCCACCTGCAACGCCACCGACATCGCCACCTCGTGGAGCGTGGGGCCGGTGGCCACCGCGTTCACCAGACCAATGCGGTACGCCTCGGCAGCGTCGATCTGCTCGCCGGTGAGCATCATCTGCAGGGCACGTCCCTTGCCTATCAGGCGGGGCAGGCGCTGCGTGCCGCCGTAGCCGGGGATCAGCCCGAGTTTCACCTCGGGCAACCCGAACTTGGCGTGCTCTGATGCCACGCGGATATGGCACGCCAGCGCCAACTCGCAGCCGCCACCGAGCGCGAAGCCGTTGACGGCGGCAATGACCGGCTTGGGGAGCCGTTCGATCTTGTTGAAGGTTGCCTGACCCGAGGCCGAGAGGCGCTCGAGGCCCGCGGCATCCTGCGCCGCCACCTCCGCGATGTCGGCACCGGCCACGAAGGAGCGCCCCGCACCGGTCACGATGACGGCGCTGACCAGCCGGTCGGTGGCGAAGGCCGTGAAGACGCCGTCCAGTTCCTCGAAGACGCGCGCATTGAGGGCGTTCAGCTTGTCGGGGCGGTTGACAGTGACCGTGGCGATCCGGTCGGCGACTTCGACATTCAGGAAATCGTAGGGCATCTTTCGCGGAGCTGGGGTTCCTACAAAGTTACGGCTCGTGCGGGACCGGGGGAATTGCTTTGGTTGCCCCATACTTCGTCCTCGTCGTCCTTCTCGCCATCGTGCCGCTGACCCCGTTCTCGATCAACGTCCCCCGCGCCCTCACCTGGGACGCGTCGTCGCGCACCCTGTGCATCCTCGACCAGCGTCGTCTGCCGGGCGAGGTCGTGCAGGTCGAGTTGCGCACGCTCGACGCGGTGGACGATGCCATCCGCTCGCTCGCCGTGCGCGGCGCGCCGGCCATCGGGGTGGCTGCGGCGCTTGGGCTGGTGGCGGCATTCAGCCACGGGGAGATTCCTTCGCGCGACGCTTTGCTCGCCGGCATCGACCGGCTGTCCGCGTCGCGCCCGACGGCGGTCAACCTGCCGTGGGCCATGGCGCGCCTGCGCCGCGTCGTGGACGCCGGCGACATCGGCGGCGCAGAGCGGCTCGACGCGCTGGCTGCCGAAGCAGAGCGTATTCTCGCCGAGGACGAGGCCATGTGCTTCGCCATCGGACAACACGGTGCGGCGCTGATTCCCGACGGCGCGCGCGTGCTGACGCATTGCAACGCCGGGGCGCTGGCCACGGCCGGCATCGGCACCGCGCTGGCGCCCGTGTACACGGCGGTGGCCGCCGGCCGCCGCGTGTCGGTGATCGCCGACGAGACGCGCCCGCTGCTGCAGGGAAGCCGCATCACCGCATGGGAGCTGACCCAGACCGGCGTGCCGGTCACCGTCTGCACCGACGGCATGGCGGCCTCGCTGATGCGGGAGGGCGCGGTCGATCTGGTGATCGTCGGCGCCGATCGCATTGCCGCGAACGGTGATGTGGCCAACAAGATCGGCACCTACTCGCTGGCGGTGGCGGCGCGACACCACGGTCTCCCGTTTTACGTGGCGGCGCCGACATCAACCATCGACGCGGCCACGCCCGATGGTGCGGCCATCCCCATCGAACAGCGCGACGCCGACGAAGTGCGCCGCTTCGGCACACGGCAGCTGGTGCCGACGCTTGCGTTGGTCTACAATCCCGCCTTCGACGTAACGCCTTCGGCGCTGGTGACGGCCATCGTCACGAACGCCGGCATCTGGCGGCCACCGTACCGGTTCTCCCCATGAATCTCGCCCTCGCCTTCGTCCTCTTCAGTGGCGGCGCTCCCCGATCCGGCGACGCCTGGTTCGGACGCGACAAGATGCTGCACTTCGCCGCGTCGGCGGTGGCCCAGAGTGTGGCCTACTCGCTCTTTCACCGAGACGCCCGCTATGCGGTAGCCATCGAGCGGGCGTCGCTGGTCACCCTGAGCCTTGGCGTGGGCAAGGAGCTGTACGACTGGCGTCATCCGGCGCGCCACCAGGCCAGTTGGCGTGACCTCGCGTGGGACGGCGTGGGGGGCGGGGCGGCCACGATCATGCTGCACCAGACCGCGCGTTGAGGCGTCCGGACTGGTTTTCCTGCCGTCGCCAGGCAAATTCGTTATACCCTCACTGCTTCGAATGACAGAGACCCAGCCACCGACCTTCGACGCGCGACGCAGCAACTTCATCCTGCGCGCCCTGATCGACGAAATGCTCGAGCAAGTGCGTGAACTCGATCGCACCTCGAAGACGATGTCGCTTGACGATCGCGCGGCCGCCGAGTTGGCGCTGGAGCAACTGATGGCCCGCGTGCGCCGCGCGGCCCTTCGGGGGCCTGCCGCCTGATCCTGCTTGGCGTGTTGGCTCTGTGGCTTGCACTGCTCCTGGCGGCCTGGGGCGCCGTGGTCGGTTCGGCTGGCGCGTTCACCGGCCGCCAGGATCTGTCCGAAAGCGGCGAGCGTGGCGTGCATGCCGCATCCGTTTTTGTGGCGATGTCCCTGGCTGGTCTTGCCAACGCGCTGGCCGTCGGCGACCTGACGTATCGCTACGTGGCCAGCTGGTCGTCGTCCCTGACGCCGCTGCCGTATCGTCTGGGTGCCGTCTGGGCGGGTCCCTCCGGATCGCTGCTCGTCTGGGCGCTGGTGCTCGGCGTGGGATCGTCCGTGGCCGCCGCCACGCTGCCGCGCCGCGGCACGTTGCTCGCCTGGACCACGGCCGTGCTGGCGATCCTGTTGCTCGCAGTGCTCGGCATGGCCTGCTTCGACACCAACCCGTTCACGCGGCTGCAGTTTGCGCCGGACGACGGGCGCGGACTCCTGCTCGAGTGGATGCGCCCCGTCGTGCTGGTGCAGATGCCCCTGGGCTACCTGGCGACGGCAATGCTTTCCGTTCCGGCCGTCATGGTCGTGATGGGTGCGCTCGGAGGCGTCGATTCGTGGCGTGACGATGCCCGGCGCTGGGTGATCGCCTCGTGGGCACTGCTTGCCGCGGCCATGTTGCTCGACTGGCGCCGCGCGTATGGCGTTGGGGAGTGGGTGGACGACTGGCGCTGGGCGCCCGTGCATGCGGGAACGGCGTTCGCCTGGGTTGGGGCGTCGCTGCTGGTCGTTGCGGTTCTGCGTCGCTGGCCGGTGGCGGCCACGATCGGCGCGGGCTTCGTGGCGTTCGTGCTCGGGCTCTGCGGCCTGACCCTGCGACGAGCCAACGGATGGGATGGCGTGCACGCGTTCGCCCTCACGGCACCGGGGCGCGCCACGGGGTGGGTGCTGCTCGTCGGCGTGATCGTGGCCGTCGTGGCCGGCGTGCGCGCACTGCGTGCGGATGCCGCGCGCGGCCTCGGTGCGCGCGCGTGGCTGACGGCGCAACTGTCGGCGCTGGCCGTCGCGATCGCGCTGACCGCGGCGGGTTATCCGCGCGTCGCCGATCTGGCGCTCAGCGAAGGCACGCAGGAGAAGGTCATCGACCGGTTCGGCACCCCATGGGCGCTGTCGCTGGAAGGCGTGTCCGCCGTCGGGCGTGGCGACGTGGTGTCGCGCGTCGTGGCGATGCGCGCCACCGTGAACGGTCGCGCGCGCGCTTTCGTGGTGTCGGAACTGCAGGATCTGTACGCGGGCGACTCGCGCACGGCGGTGGAGGAACTGACGGTCGCCGGCATTGCGAGCAGCCTGGCGCAGGACCTGCGCGTCGACGTGCGCGAAACCAACACCGCGGATGCCATCGTGGGGGTGCGGTTCGTGCCGGGCGTGGCGTGGATCTGGATTGCCGGGCTGCTCGTCGTCATCGCCGCGTTCGTGGCGGCCTTCGCGCCGGCGCCGGCACCGGTCGGCGCGCCCGAGTCGCCATCGGCCATCGAGGAGGTGGCATGAACACGGCGCTGCTCCTTGGTGTCGCACTGGGCGCGGCCGCCGTCGCGTACGTGCTGTGGCCGCTGCTGCGGCGGCCGCCGCAGTAGCGGGGCTCCCCGGCCCTTAGGGGGCCGGCTTGCGCAGCACGCGCGTGAAACAGTGTTTCTCGGCCATCTCCACTTCGGTGCGATCGATCCGCGTGTAGCGCAGGATCTTCTCGGGGAATTCGTCGAGCTTCACCTTGGCGAAGCCGCAGGCCTCGAAGATTTTCTCGGAGTACGATGCGGCGAAGAGTTCCTCATAGCCGCGCCGCCTCGCGAGATCGGCAATGGCCTCGATGAGCATCACGCCGTAGCCGCGCCCGCGCGCCGAGGGATGCACGGCGAGCCCGACGAGTTCCGCCAGGGACGGGGAGTACTCGTCAATGGCCACGCAGCCCACCAGGCGGCCGTCCTCGTCGCGGATGATGCGGTAGTCGGGCAGGTGCTCCTCGACGAACTGCGGTGACCGGTGCAGCGTCTTGCCGTCGGGGGCAAACAGGTTGTTGAGCGCCGCGATGGCCGCGACGTCGCGTTCGGTGGGTTGTTGGGGCATCAGCGCTCCGTTTCCTCAAGTCGCTTCAGCGCCACGCGGATCGGCACGACCGTCGCCGTCACGCACAGCAGCGCAGCCGCGCCGAACCCGAGGATCATCTCCAGCGGGTTCTCGGCCTGGTGAAAGGCGCGTGCCGCCAGGAATCCGTAGACCGGGCGCGCCTCGAGAATGATGGTGCCGCCGATCACGGCGATCGACGCCATCATGTACAGCAGCCCCCCGAACGACGTGGGGATTTGCGCCGCGTTCTCCGTCTCGAACTGCGGGAAGACCGTCCCGAAGCCGATGGCGAGCCCGGCGATGGCGAACGTCATGAACGTGATGGTCAGCACCGACACGAGGAACATGAACACCGACACCTGCAACAGGTAGTCGGTCACCACCACGATGCCGAGGGCCAGGATAAGCAGTGGCAGCGTCCCCACCCAGAACTTGGCCCACAGCAGGTCGCGCATGGCGAGCGGGCTCGAGCGCAGCAGCCAGAGCGTGCGCCCCTCCAGCGAGACCCCGGGGAAAATGAAGCGTGCGGCGATGGACGCGAGCACGAAGCCGGCGAGCACGAGGTTGAGGAACGGCACCACGTTCACCAGGAAGAACGTGATTCCTTCACCCTTCAGCGGGAGGTACTTGATGTTGAAGACGTAGACCACCACCAGCACCGCCAGCAGGATGAGCTGGCTCCACTGCGTCGTGTCACGAAAGAAGACCCTGATTTCCTTCATGATGAGCTCGCGCTTCAGCACGCCGAGCGGCGCGAGCACGCGCATGGCGACCTTCTGCAGCAGCCCGGCGTGCGCCCAGCGCTCGGCGCTTTCCTGCGCCTTGCTGAACCCGGCCGCGTACAGCGTCCGGTGGAGCAGGGCGCCCAGCACCACGAAGGCGGCCGCCGTCGACCAGAGCATGTACAGGTCCAGGAAGTCCGGCTTGCGCTCGAGGAAGCTCATGACCGACTTCGCCATCCATTCGCTGGGGAGCAGCGGGGACGTGGGGCCGCGCAGCACCGCGATGAAGTCCACCAGCGACTTGAACCCTTCGGGGCGCGCCAGCTTCTCCGGACGGACCAGGCGGAACAGCAGCACGATGCCGCCGGCGGTCAGCACCGCGATGACGCTCAGGATGTCGCGGGTGCGCCGCGCCGGAAAGATGTTCACCAGCAGCAGCGTCACCGCACTGCCGAGCACCGACGGGATCACGAGAAAGGGCACGAACGCGAATGCCACGAAGGCGCCGAACCCCCAGCCGCCCTCGTAGGCCACGCCGTACGCGGCGAACATCGGGATGGCCATCAACACGACCATCCAGCTGGAGAAAATGGTCGTCTCCAGCAGCTTGGCCGTGTAGACGCGCAGCCAGTCCACCGGCGCCGAGACGAGCAGGTCGAGGTCCTTGGCCAGGAAGAACGACGACAGGGCCGTGATGACGTTCGAGAGCAGCAGCAGCGAGAAGAAGCTGACGAGCATCAGCCCCAGCAGCTTGCCGGCCAGCAGTTCGCCGATTTCCGGCACGCCCTTGAAGTACGTGAGCAGCTTGTACAACAGCCCGAAGATGGCGCCCCAGAAGAGGATCCCGACGACGCTGAGGACGCCGAAGCGCGCACTGCGTCCGCGCTCGCCGGCCAGCGCCCGCGCCCGTGCCGTCAGGTACTTGGGCGTGAGGATCCAGAGCAGCGGCGCGTCGGGGAGCCCGGCGTCCGGAGCGCCGTTACGCATCCAGCACGTCCATCAGGTTGCGCGCCGCGTTTTCGCCGGTGAGGCGCAGGAAGATCTCCTCCAGCCCGGTGCCGCCATACGTCGCGGAGTTGCGCAGTTCGCCCATCGTGCCGAGCGCATGCATGGTGCCGTTGACAATGATGCCGATGCGGTCGCAGAGCGACTCGGCCGTGGCCAGGCTGTGCGTGCTCATCATGATCGTGTGGCCACGCGCCGCATACTCGCGGAACAGGTCACGCAGGATCTTGATCGCCTTGGGGTCGAGCCCGACGTGCGGCTCGTCGACCACGATCACGTCGGGGCGGTGCACGAACGCGCTGGAGATGATGAGTTTCTGCCGCATGCCGTGGCTGTAGCTCTCCACCAGTTCGTCGCGCCACTCTTCCAGGTCGAACAGCGCCAGCAGTTCGCGGGCGCGGTGCTCCACCTGCGCCCCATGCTGGCCATACAGGCCGGCGACGAACCGCAGGAACTCTGCGCCCGTGAGCTTCTCGTAGATGAACGGCCGATCCGGAATGAACCCCAGCTTCGACTTGGCCGCAATCGGGTCGACCGCCAGGTCGATGCCGCCGATCTCCACGCGCCCCGCCGTCGGCTTCATGATGCCGGCAATCATGCGCAACGTGGTGGTCTTGCCGGCACCGTTGGGCCCGAGGAAGCCGAACAGTTCGCCCTGCGGGACGTGCAGGTCGAGTCTGTCCACGGCGACGAAGGAACCGTAGTGCTTGGAGAGGCCGGTCAGTCGGATCATGGCGTGGGGAGCGTCTGAATGTTCAGGTTGCCGATCAGCCGCAGCAGCTCGGCCTGCTTGCCGAGGCCGCCGATCACGAAACGCAGGTGCGCGGCGTCGGCCGGGAACTGCCCGAAGGTAGGGTCGACCGCCACCCATTCACCCAGCCACACTTCGGGCCAGGCGTGGTAGTAGAACTTGCCGCGCACGAACGCCAGCCCCGTGGCGATGCGCGCCGGAATGCCGACCGCACGCGCCAGCGCCACGTACAGCTGCGTGTGCTCGTTGCAGTCGCCGCGCCGGGTCCGCAACACCTGCACGGCGCTGGGAATGCTGAACGTCACTTCCTTCTTCAGGGAATCGTAGACCCAGCGATTCAGCTTCTCGGCGACCCGGCGCGCGTTGCGCTCCAGCCCGGTGATGGCGATGGCCTTCTGCACGATGGCGAGGTCGTTGCTTTGCAGCAACGGCTCGGCGGTCAGTTCCGCCTTGAAGCGCGCCATGAAATCCGGGGCGCGCGTGGTGAGCGAGAACGTGGAATCGGGCACCGGACGGCGTTCGATCGTGAGTGTGTCGCCGCGCAGTGTCTGGCGTCCACCGTCGAGGTCATACCCGGCCAGCTGCACGCCCGACAGGCGGACGCGCAGGCGCCGCATGGCGCCGGGGCCCAGGTCGACGCCCGCGGAAATCGCCGAGCTCTCCATGATGTCGCGTGGCGCGCCGCCGCCCGCCGCCGCGGCGTTGCGCGCAACGCGCCAGTTCTCGAAGGCGAGTTCGTAGGCCATGCGCCGCAGCGTGATGCCGGCGGCCTGGGTGGCCAGCACCACTCGCCCCTGCGCATCGATCCAGCCGTTGAACCCGGCACCGCCAGTCCCGACCACGCGCCACGCGCGCACGGTGTCGGTACGCGCGCTCGTCCAGATCTTCTTGATCGGTTCGAAACGCGCCGAATCATCCACCACGAACAGGCTCTCGGCCTGCACCGTCAGCGACAGCTCGCGCGACTGCATCTGCTGGGGGTCAAACGCGGGCAGACGATACGTCTTGCCGACCTTCGGCGTCTCGCCGAGGGCGATGGCCAGCGGGGCGAGCGTGGGCACCAGCACCGGGCCGCGCACCGGCACCCGTTGCGTGTCGGCGGGCTGCCCGGGAATGTCCATCGCGAAGATCACCACGCTGTCCCCTTCCGTGCGCCCCACCACGCGCATGGGGGTTTGCGCCGCCTCGGCCTGCACGTCAAAGCTCCGGAGTGCGAGCGCCCGCGAGAGGAGCACCACCGAGCGCGCCGAGGCACGATGCAGCTGGCCGGCCACGCGGAGGTCGGCGACGAAGTAATCGGTGACCTCGATCCCGCGTGCCACCGTGTCGATGTTCGTCGACGCAAAGCCGATGCGCGTCCCGTTCTGCTCGACCGCGTAGTACGTCGCGCCGGGGCTCAGACGCAGCGCCGCCTCGGCCAGGCGGGCGGCGCTCCCCTGGAAAAACTCGCGCCGTACAAGCAACGAAAGCCCGGCGCCCCAGGCGACGAGCAGGAGCAGGGCCGTGATCGCACGGCGCGGGCCGCGTCCCGGGATGCTCATCTGACTGCCCGTGGGTTTTCCGACGGCACCCAGCCCATCACCGGCCCTGAGCCTCGCGCATGTGGCGGTACGCCACCGCCGCATCGGTAGGGCGGCCGAGGCGGTCGAGCACGATCCCGACGCCCTTGTAGGCCCGCCAGTTGGAGGGATCAAGCTTCGTCGAACGCTCGTAGGCCGTGAGCGCTGCCGCCAACTGGTCCACGTGATTCAATGCCTCGCCCAGGTAAAAGTGCGCCAGGGAATCATCGGCCCGCTGGTTGGCGGCCTTCTGCAGCGGCTCCACCGCATCGCGCCACCGAGCGCGCCGACAGGCCAGGATGCCCGCCTGCAACTGCACCTCGGGGTCGTCGGGACGCAGCTTCGCCGCGCGCTTCAATTCCGCATCGGCCAAGTCGTACTTCAGGCGGCTGCCCAGCAGGAACGCGCGGGCGCAGATGAGGCGCACGTCATCGCCCCCGTTGACCAGGCATTCGTCCAGCGCGGCCAGCGCGCCCGCGGCGTCGCCGTGCTTGTCGAGCGCATGGGCGTACGCCAAGGCGGCGTCCACATCACGCGGCAAGAGCTCGGCGGCGCGCTTGAGCGGCTCCAGCGACGCGCTGGGGACGGCCACCGGGGTGAGGCGCATCGCCGACGTCGTGCCGGCCGGGATGGGCTGGGAGCGCGGCGGGTCGACGACGAAGGGACGGATGGGCGCCGGCGCGACCGGTTCGGGACGGACCGCCGTGCGGATCACGGGGCGGGCCGCGGCCGGTGGGCGCAGACGGGCCGCCGGAGCCGCCTCCACCTCCTGCACGATGCGCACCGACCAGCTGGGACCTGCGTCGTCGAGTTCGTCGTACGACGACTCGCCGCACACCGGCGGCTCACGGAAGATCACGGTCGCCGACTCGTCAGAGCCCTGGCTCCCCTCGCCGTGACGCTCCACGCGCAACTGCGGCACGGCCGCGACATCGCCAAACGAGAGCTGGGCGGGATCGTAACCGGGCACGGCGGGGGTCGGGCGCTGCGGATCTCGCATCGTCGCGAAGCTCTGGAGAAAGGGGACCGAAGGGACAATCTAGCCGGTGGACGCCTTGGGTGGCCAACCACCCGGCCCGGCGAACTCCCCACAGGGCCCGGCTCCCATCTGCCTGTCCCTCCCGCCATCTTTCAAGGTCTATGTCTGACCAATCCCTGATCGTTCGCGGCGCCCGCGAGCACAATCTCAAGAACATCGACGTCACGATTCCCCGGAATCGCCTGACCGTCGTGACCGGGCTGTCGGGATCGGGCAAGTCGTCGCTCGCGTTCGACACGATCTTTGCCGAGGGCCAGCGCCGCTACGTCGAGTCGCTGTCTGCCTACGCCCGCCAGTTCCTGGGGCTCATGGAAAAGCCCGACGTCGATGCCATCGAGGGCTTGTCGCCGGCCATCTCCATCGAGCAGAAAACCGCGGGACACAATCCGCGCTCGACCGTGGGCACCGTCACCGAGATCTACGATTACCTGCGCCTGCTTTATGCACGCGCCGGTACGCCGCACTGCCCCAATTGTGGTCGCCCGGTGGAGCGGCAGAGTGCCGGCCAGATTGCCGACATCATTCTCGGCTGGCCCGACGGCACGCGCATCGAGGTGCTCGCTCCGCTCATCCGCGGTCGCAAGGGCGAGTTCAAGGAACTCTTCGAAAACGCGCGCAAGCAGGGCTTCGTGCGCGCCATCGTCGACGGCGACCTGGTGGAACTCGCGGATCCGCCGACGCTCAATCGCCGGCAGAACCACGACGTCGCCATTGTGGTTGACCGGTTGGTGGTCCGCCTCGAGGATCGCGGCCGCCTCGCCGATTCGGTCGAGACCGCCCTGCGCCTGGCCGACGGCCTGGTGGAGGTCCTGCGGCACGACGGCCCCAAGCCCGTGACGCAGCTCTTCTCCGAACGCTACGGCTGCCCCGACTGCGGCATCTCGCTGCCGGAGCTCGAGCCGCGCCACTTCTCGTTCAACTCGCCGTTCGGTGCCTGCCCGGCGTGCAGCGGGCTCGGCGTGCGTCGCCTCGCCAGCGCGGATCTGGTGCTCGGCGATCCCAGCATCTCCCTGCTCGAGGGCGTCGTGCTGCCCTGGGGCGAGCCCGACGGCTATTTGCGACGCGTCATCCTCCCCGGCCTCGCCAAGCAGCTCAAGTTTGAGCTGAACGCACCGTGGGGCCAGATCCCCAAGAAGGTGCAGGAGGTGCTGCTGCATGGCGTCAGCGGCAAGAGCGGCGAGATCAAGTGGGAAGGAATCCTCGCCACGGTGCAGCGGCGCTACGCCGAGACCACCAGCGACAACGTGCGCACCGAGCTCGAGGACTACATGCTCGTTGCCGAGTGCCCGTCGTGCGTGGGCACGCGCCTCAAGCCCGAGTCGCTCGCCGTCACCGTGCAGGGGACCAATCTCGGCATCCTCGTGGACTATTCAGTGGCGAACGCCCTGGCGTTCTTCGAGAAGGTCGCGCTGCGGGCCCCGGGAAAGCCGGGACTCGATCCGGAAATCGCGGGCCCCATCCTGAAGGAAGTCACGGAACGGCTGCGCTTTCTCGTCGACGTCGGCCTTGAGTACCTCACGCTGAACCGCTCGGCCGAGTCGCTCTCGGGCGGCGAGGCGCAGCGCATCCGGCTGGCCACGCAGATCGGGAGCAAGCTCGTCGGGGTGCTCTACATCCTCGATGAACCCAGCATCGGCCTGCACCAGCGCGACAACGCACGGCTGCTCGGCACGCTCCAGCGCCTGCGCGACCTTGGCAACACCGTGCTGGTGGTCGAGCACGATGAGGAAACCATCCGCGCCGCCGATTACCTGATCGATCTCGGCCCCGGCGCCGGCAAGCACGGGGGCGAGGTCGTGGCCTGCGGCACGGTGGACGACGTCATTCGGCACCCCGAGTCGCTCACCGGCGCGTATCTCCGGGGCGACAAGTCGGTGCCGGTGCCCGCGGTGCGGCGTCCGCGCGATCCGCGCCGCGTGCTCCGGGTCGAGGGCGCGCGCGCGCACAACCTGCGGGACGTCACGCTCGAGGTGCCGCTCGGCTGCTTCACCGCCGTCACCGGTGTGTCGGGGTCGGGCAAGAGCACCCTCATTTCCGACATTCTGCACCGCGCGCTCGCCCGGCATTTCTACCGGGCGCGCGTGATTCCCGGCGCCCACCACCGCATCCGCGGGCTGGAGCATCTCGACAAGGTCATCGACATCGACCAGAGCCCCATCGGGCGCACGCCGCGGTCGAACCCGGCCACGTACTCGGGGCTGTTCACCCCCATTCGCGACCTGTTCGCGGAGTTGCCGGAAGCGAAGATGCGCGGCTACGGACCCGGCCGCTTCTCGTTCAACGTGAAGGGCGGACGCTGCGAAGCGTGCCAGGGTGACGGCCTGGTGAAGATCGAGATGCACTTCCTCCCCGACGTCTACGTGACGTGCGAGTCGTGCAAGGGGAAGCGATACAACCGCGAGACGCTCGACGTGCGCTTCCGTGGCCTGAGCATCAGCGAGGTGCTCGACCTCACGGTTGA
>CANNKR010000019.1 GCA_947504615.1 Gemmatimonadota bacterium
ACCGCGGTTGGCTTCGTACGAGGCGTCGCACGCGCGGAGGGGGCACCGGACGGGGTATTCCCGGCGGCGACCACGGGTGGAGAGTTCGTCTCCGCGCGACTGAACGTGGGCAACGATCTTGCCGGCCGGCTGCGCGACGCTGGTGCTGTTCCCGTGCTGATCCCGCTGCCAACCACCGGTGCCGATCCGGACGGCTTCGTGCGACGTGAGGTGGTGTTCAGGGCCAGGCGATAGCAGGGGAGAGGGCACGAACGCACGAACGCACGAACGCGAGAACGCGAGAACGCGAGAGGAGCAGGCTCCTTTGGTATCCCCGCACTCTCGCGCTCTTGTGTTCTTGCGCTCAATTATCCGTCTTAACGGGAGTCGCGGTAGGTCAGCGGTGAACGAGCCAGTGACGGCCCCCCGGCGCACTGTACGCGCCCCACGCTGCCCTACCGCGACACGCCGGGCCGCTCTAGGCGACCCTGCGTTCCCCGTATGTTTGTCTCCAGTGCATCGCCATGCAAATCGGCGCGCTCCCGGTCGCACAGGGAATGTCTGCAGTGGGACGGCCTCGCGGAATACGGTGCAATTATGGAAGTTTTGTGAGGTAATCCCCCACGAAACCCTTACAGGTCCGAGCTTCTAAACTCAATGATTCCGGCATTCAACGGAGCAGAATCCATGTCGAGTGCATCGTCTACTCGCCCAACTGGCGAAGAATACGCGTCCTACTACGCCGGCTACGTCGCCAGCGTCCCTGATGGCAATGTCATCGGTGCGCTCGCCGAGCAGGGCGAGAGCTTCCTTCGCCTCGTGAAGAATCTGGACGATGCCAGAGCGGGGACGGCCTACGAACCGGGCAAGTGGACCATCAAGGAAGTGATCCTCCACATCGCCGACGCCGAGCGGATCTTCGCGTATCGGCTGCTGCGGATTGCCCGAGGAGACCAGACGCCACTCGCGCCGTTTGACGAAGCGGCGTACACCCCGATGAGTCAGGCAAATACCCGACCGCTCGACACGTTGCTCGGTGAGTTCGCTGCCGTGCGCGGCGCCACCCTGGCGCTCCTGCGCTGGCTCCCCGACGCCGCGTGGACCCGCCGCGGCATTGCCAGCGGGAAGGACGTGAGCGTCCGGGCGCTTGCCTGGATATCCGCAGGGCACGCCATGCACCACGAACGGATCCTGCGCGAGCGCTACGATCTGGGATGAGGGGAGAAGACGACAGAAGACGACAGAAGACGACAGAGAACGACAGAGGTGCGCTCCGATGGCGGATGCGCACCTCTGTCGTCTTCTGTAGTTCTCTGTAGTTCTCTGTCGTTCTCTGTCGTTCTCTGTCGTTCTCTGTCGTTCTCTAGATGTGCATCGCCCGTCCCAACGCCGCCAACGCCGCTTCCTTCACCACCTCGCTGAGCGTCGGGTGCGAGTGCACCGTTGCGCCGATGTCCTCGGCGGTGCCGCGGTACTCCATCGCCAGCACCACTTCGCTCAGCAGGTCACTGACATTGGCGCCGATCATGTGACAGCCCAGGATCTCGTCGGTCGTGGCATCCACCACGAACTTCACAAAGCCGCCGGTCTCGCCCATCGACCGCGCGCGCCCGTTGGCGGAGAACGGGAACTTGCCCACGCGATACGCGCGACCGCTCGCCTTCACTTCGCCTTCCGTCAAACCGCAGGTGGCGACTTCGGGCCACGTGTACACCACGCCCGGCATGTTGTGGTAGTGCATATGCACCGACTTTCCGGCGATGACTTCGGCGGCAATCACCCCCTCCTCCTCGGCCTTGTGCGCCAGCAGCTTGCCGCCCACCGAGTCTCCGATGGCGAAGACGTCGGGAAGGTTGGTGCGCATCTGGTCGTTCACGGAGATCTCGCCTCGCGCGCCAAGCGCGAGCCCAAGGGCTGGCGCGTCGATGCCGTACAGCGCCGGCTTCCGTCCGATGGAGACCAGCACATAGTCGGCTTCGTACGTGGTCGTCGCGCCATTCTCCTCCACCTCGACGATCACATGGTCGCCGTCGCGGCGGCCGCCGGTGACCTTGGCCGACGTGTGGATCTCCATGCCCTGCTTCTTGAACACCCGCCCGGCTTCCTTGGTGATGTCGTCGTCATTGCCGGGCAGGATCGTCGGCGCATACTCGATGACCGTCACCTTGGCGCCGAGGCGCCGCCAGACTGAGCCCAGTTCGAGGCCGATGACGCCACCGCCGATGACGATCAGGTGGTGCGGCACCTCGTGAATCTTCAGCGCGCCGACGTTGGAGAGCACGCGCTCTTCGTCGAACCGCAGGAACGGCAGTTCCATCGGCACCGAGCCGGTGGCCAGGATCACGTGCCGCGGCCGGTACGTCGTGACGACATCATCGTGACCCTTCACCTCGACGACGTTGCCGGCCTTGAGCGTGCCGAACCCCTTGGCCCAGGTCACCTTGTTCTTCTTGAACAGGAACTCGACGCCCTTGGTGTTCTGCGCCACCACGTCGTCCTTGCGGTGCATCATGCGTTCGAGATCGAACGTCACGCCCTGATAGTCGATGCCGTGCTCGGCGGCATGCAGCCGCGCGAACTCGAAGTGCTCGGACGACGCGAGCAGCGCCTTGGACGGGATGCAGCCCACGTTCACGCAGGTGCCGCCCAGCGTACGGTCCATCTCGACGCAGACGACGGAGAGGCCCAGCTGGGCAGCGCGAATGGAGGCGACATAGCCACCGGGACCGCCGCCGATGACGAGGACGTCAGGAGTCAGTTGATCGGACATGTGTTGGGCGATGAGGAGAGGCGAAGCCTGGCCGGATTCCGGATTCCCGTGTCGGAATCCGAACTCCGGTTCAGTCGATCAGCATGCTGGCCGGGTCTTCCATCAGCTCCTTGAGCCTGACCAGGAACAGCACCGCCTGCTGCCCGTCGACGATCCGATGATCGTATGACAGCGCGATGTACATCATCGGGCGAATGACCACCTGGCCGTTCACCGCGACGGGGCGGTCCTGCGTCTTGTGCAACCCGAGGATGGCGACCTGCGGATAGTTGATGATCGGCGTCGAAATGAGCGAGCCGAACACGCCGCCGTTGGTAATGGTGAACGACCCGCCGGTGAGGTCGTCCATCGTCAGCTTGCCGTCGCGCGCCTTCTTGGCCACCGCGATGATGTCGCGCGAGATGTCGAGAATACCCTTGCGGTCGGCGTCCTTGAGGTTCGGCACCACCAGCCCGGCGTCGCTGGATACGGCGATGCCGAGGTTCACGTAATGCTTGTAGATGATGGACTCGCCGTCGATCTGCGCGTTCACCGTCGGGAAGCTCTTCAGGGCCAGGCAGGCGGCCTTCGCAAAGAAGGGCATGAAGCTGAGCTTGATCCCGTGCTCCTTCTCCACCTTCTCCTTCATCCGGTCGCGGAGCGCCGAGATGGCGCTCATGTCGATCTCGTTGAACGTCGTCAGGTGCGCCGTGGCGTGCTGCGCCTGCAGCAGGTTCTCGGCGATGCGCTTGCGACGCGTCGTCATTTTCTCGCGCGTCTCGCGGTCGCCAACCGCAACGGCGGTCGGTGGGCGGGAGACAACGGAACTCGCCGGCATCGCGACAGGCGCAGGAGCAGGCGAGACAACCGGAGCCGCGAGCTGAGCCGCCACCGGAGCCGCCACCGGAGTCGCGACCGGAGCTGCAATCGGAGCCGCCATCGCGGCAATCACGTCGGGCTTGCTGACCACGCCGCCGCGCCCCGTGCCCATCACCTGCGACAAGTCGGCACCCGTTTCAGCCGCGAGGCGCACGGCGCTCGGCGCGGCGCGGACGTCGGTGGCGGTTGGCGCGGTTGGCGCGGTTGGCGCAGGTGCGGCGGCGGGTGCTGTGGCGGGTGCTGCGGGAGCGGCGCCGGCCGCAGCCGTCGCGTTTTCATCCAGGTCGCACAGCAGTTCGCCCACCTTCACCACGTCACCCTCGGCCTTCGCGCACGAGGCGAGCACGCCGCCCTTGGGGGCCGGCACTTCCACCGTGATCTTGTCGGTTTCGAGCTCCACCAGCGTGTCGCCGGCGTTCACGACATCGCCCGCGCGCTTGAGCCAGCGCGATATCGTGGCTTCGGTAATAGACTCGCCGAGTGGGGGAACGCGGATCAGCATGGGAGACGGTCGACGGTGGACGGGAGACGGCAGCGCCGCGGGAGAAGGCTCCCGCACGCCACGTAATATATTCGATTGGGGCACCGCGGCACGGTCCGTGGTCCGCAGTCTCCCGTCTCCCGACTATCGTCTATCGCCTCAGATGCGCGCCCTGACCATCTCCACCACCGGCTCACTCGACGCCGTCGAGTACCGCACCGACATCGCCGAGCCCTCGATCACTGGGCCGGGGCAGGTGCGGCTGCGGCTGCGCGCCGCGTCGCTGAACCACCTGAACCTGTGGACCATTCGCGGCCTCCCCGGCGCGGGGATCACGCCAAACTGGGTGCTGGGCTCCGACGGCACGGGGATCGTCGAGGAGGTCTCGGCCGACGTCACCAGCGTGGCGCCCGGTGATCGGGTGGTGATCAACCCCGGCCTCTCGTGCCGTCAGTGCGACTATTGCCGCGCCGGCGAACACCCGCTCTGCGTGAAGTTCCGCGTGATGGGCGAACAGGTGCCTGGCACCTTCGCCGAACTGGTGGTGCTCCCCGCGGCCAACGTGCGGGCCATTCCTGCCAGCGTCTCCGATGGGGACGCCGGCGCGTTCGGACTGGCCGCAATTACGGCGTGGCGCATGCTCGTGTCACGCGCCAAGGTGCAGGCCGGCGACGAGGTGCTGATCTGGGGCATTGGCGGCGGCGTGGCGCAGGCGGCCCTGCGCATCGCCAAGACACTCGGCGCCCGAGTCTGGGTGACCTCGGGGAGCGACGACAAGCTGCAGCGCGCCAAGGCGCTGGGTGCCGACGAACTGATCAACCACACCGGCATCGACGTCGGCAAGGAAGTGCGCGCACGCACGGGCAAGCGCGGCGTCAACGTCGTGATCGACAGCGTCGGCTCGGTCACCTGGGAGCAGTCGCTGGGCGCCCTGGGGCGCGCGGGGCGGTTGGTGACGTGCGGCGGGACCAGCGGACACGTGCTGCAGATGGACGTGCGCAAGCTTTTCTGGAACCAGTGGACGGTCATGGGATCGACGATGGGGAACGACGCCGAGTTCGAGGCGGTCGTGGCCGAACTCGTCGCCGGGCGGCTCTCGGTACCTGTGGACTCGGTGTATCCCCTCGAGCGCGGCCGCGACGCACTCGCGCACCTGCAGAGTGGCGCGCAGTTCGGAAAGGTCGTGCTGCAGATCAGCCCGTGACTCCCCCGGATGACGAGCCGCGCGACGAGTCGCGCGATGAGCAGCGGGCGCAGTTCACCGAGGACGAGCAGCGCGCCATGCGCGCGGCATTCGCGGCGGGCCAGCCGGTGCGGTGCCCGCGCTGCGATGTGGCGATGACCTCGCGGGCGATCGGCGGCGGAAGCTTCGGCCTGGGGTACGCGCGGCAGCGCGAGTGGCTCATGTGCACGCGCTGCAAGCGGTCGGTGATGTTTGATGTGAAGCGGGGCACGCGAAACTGAGGGACGAGAAACCCCAACCCCCATCAAACCGTCTCTACAGCGACACCCTCAGCAATCCCCACATGCGCCTGCTCCTTTCTCTTCTCATCGCCCTTCCCGTCGCCGCGCAGACCCCCGCCGGCCAGCCGAAGACCCGTCTCGAACTCGCCGACAGTGCGCGTCAGGCTCCCGCACCCGTACCCGCCACCGCGGCGCCCGTCGTGCGCGCCGACACCGGGGTCTCGGGCGTGGCGCACATCCTGCGCTCATCGTTTGTTCGCAACCAGGCACTGCTGGGCGTGACGCTCTACGGCCCTTCGTTTGCCGCCACCGTCACAGATGCGGCGGTGCCGGCCGCAGCGGCGTATCTGGTGATGGCGGGCGGCACGTTCTTCGCGGCGGCGGAACTTTCGCGTGACATCCGCATCACCGACGGCATGGAGTTGCTGGCCACCCGCATGCCGATCCGCGGCGCCGGCATCGGCGCGGCACTGCAGTATGCGCTCACCGGCAAGGAGGACTATGCCGCCGGCATTTTCTTTGGCTCGGTACTCGGCACCACTGGGGCGCTGACGCTCGGCCAGCGGCTGACCACGGGAGCGGCGATGGGTGCGATCTTCGGCGCCGACGCGGCAGCGGCCATCGCCATGAGCACGATGTACGCATTGAACACCGACTCAGGGCACGCCCGCGCACGGGCGGCCGTGGGCGCCGGGGCGGCAGTGGCGGGCATGCAGCTGGGTGCGATGTACGCGTCCTACGCCAGGTACAACGTGACGGCCGGCGACGTGCAGACCCTCTGGACCTCGTCCCTCATCGGCGCGGTCGCCGCAGGCACCGCGGTGGCCAACGGCAACCCGGACGCCAGGACGGTCACCTTCACGCTGCTGGGCGGCGGCGTGGCCGGCCTTCTGGCGGGCGACCGACTGCTGGTGCGCCGCTACGACCACTCCCGCAGTGACGGGTCACTGGTGGGGGTGGGGGCGATCGCCGGGGCGCTCATGGGTGGTGGCGTGGCGGTCCTGGTGGGGTCGAGCGACCGCTTCAACGCGGCGACCGCTGCCCTCGGGGCGGCGGGCGCCGCAGGCGGGGTGTTCATGGCCGAGCGGTGGCTCGGGGCCCGGCCGGATGCCGGCCGGCGGCTGGGCCAGCGGCTGAACTTCGCCCCGCAGGCGCTGGCGATGGCGGTGGCCAAGATGCCCGGCACCTATTCGATTCTGTCGTATTCGTTCTAGATTCAAGGTGTACCCCTTTTCGAGACAAATACGTCGTGAACTTCCTTGAGCGTCTGCAGGAGAGCTTCGCCCAGTTCTGGGAATACATCCCAGGGCTGTTCGGCGCAGCCGTCGTGCTTCTGGCCGGATACCTGCTGGCCAAGCTCGTTCAGAAGGCTGCGGCGCGCGCGCTGCGCCGGTTGCATCTCAACGACGTGCTGAAGAAGGGTGGTGTCGTGCCGCTCGACCGCGTGGGGTCGCACCTCAACCCGACGCTGGCGATCGCCAACCTGCTGTTCTGGCTGGTGATGTTCAGCGCGATGCTGCTGGCGGCCAACGCCCTTGGCTTCGATTCACTGGCGTCGCTGTTCAGCGAGTTGGTGAGCTACATCCCGAGCGTCGTCGCGGCCATCGTCATCATCGTCGTAGGCATCGTGCTGGGCGACTTCGTGGGTGGGCTGATCGGGGCAGGCACCGGGTCCATGCACGGTGGGCCGACGCTTGCCCGGGTCGGCAAAGGGGGCGTGGTGCTGCTGGCCGTCTTCATGGCGCTTCAGGAGTTGGGCGTCGCCACGGAGATCGTCACCACCGCGTTCGCGATCATCTTCGGCGCCATCGCACTGGCGCTGGCGCTGTCGTTCGGCTTGGGCAACCGCGACCTGGCGGGGGAGATCACGCGGCACTGGTACGACCAGTACAAGGCCGAACGCGACGCGATCGATCGTGAGGTGGAAGCCGAAGAGGCCGATGTGCTGTCGGAAGACGCGCCGTCCGCCGCTCCATCGACGGTTCCTCCTGCTGCGCCACCGGCGGCCACCGCGTAGCCACGGTGATGGCATGGGTGCTGGCGGCATCGTTGGCCGCCCCGGATCCGATGGCGACACATTCGACGAAACAGGCGGGCCAAACGGCTCGCCTTTTTCATTCGTGCAAGCAGGCAAACCCGGTGGTCGTTTGCCTCCGCCGCGACTCCGCGGCGAGCCGATGAAAAATGCGCTAGGCAAATGCTTGCCATTGAACGACTTACAGGGGCGTACAGGGGTTGATTTTCCGTGGGGCTTTCGGTAAATTTTCCGGATAGGTCGAGGGCTACTTTTCCACCCCCAGAACCGCCACATGACCGCACCGAATAATCGTGAACGAATCCTTCCCCGCCTGATCGACGAGGAGATCAAGGAATCGTTCATCAACTACTCGATGAGCGTGATCGTGTCGCGCGCGCTTCCCGACGTGCGAGACGGCCTGAAGCCGGTGCACCGGCGCGTGCTCTACGCGATGAACGAACTCGGCCTGGTGCCAGGGCGGCCGTACAAGAAGTCGGCCACCGTGGTCGGCGACGTGCTCGGCAAGTACCACCCGCACGGCGACCAGTCGGTGTACGACGCGCTCGTGCGCATGGTGCAGGACTTCTCGCTGCGCTATCCGCTGGTGGACGGGCAGGGGAACTTCGGTTCGGTGGACGGCGATCCGGCGGCGGCGTATCGGTACACCGAAGCGCGCATCACCAAGATCGCGATGGAGATGCTGGCCGACATCGACAAGAACACGGTCGACTTCGCGCCCAACTTCGACGATCGCCTCGAGGAGCCGACGGTGCTGCCGTCGGGCTTCCCCAATCTCGTCGTCAACGGTTCGTCGGGCATCGCCGTGGGCATGGCCACCAACATCCCGCCGCACAACCTGCGCGAGGTGGTGACGGCGCTGCTGACGCTCATCGACCATCCCGAGACGGATACCACCGCGTTGCGCGGGCTCATCAAGGGCCCCGACTTCCCGACGGGCGCGTTCATCTACGGGCGCGAGGGGATCAAGGATTACCTGGAGACGGGGCGCGGCAAGATCGTGATGCGCGCGCGCGCCGTGATCGAGGAAAAGGAAAGCAGCAACAAGCAGCAGATCGTCATCACCGAGCTGCCGTACCAGGTGAACAAGGCGCGGCTCGTCGAGTCCATCGCCGACCTGGTGCGCGACAAGAAGCTCGAGGGGATCAGCGACCTGCGCGACGAGTCCGATCGCGATGGCATGCGCGTGGTGATCGAGCTGAAGCGTGATTCCATTCCGCGCGTGGTGCTGAACGGGCTGTTCAAGCACACCTCGATGCAGAGCACGCTCGGCGTGATCATGCTCGCCCTCGTCCCCGACCCGCTCACCAAGCGGCTGGTGCCGCGCGTGATGGGAATGCGCGAGGTCCTGCTGCACTACATCCACCACCGCCACGACGTCATCGTGCGGCGCACGCAGTTCGACCTCGACAAGGCCCGCGACCGGGCGCACATCCTGGAAGGGCTCAAGATCGCCGTCGACAACATCGACGAGGTCATCAAGGTCATTCGCGCGGCCGACGACACCGAGTCGGCGTCCAATGAGCTGCAGCGGCGGTTCAAGCTCTCGGAGCGGCAGGCCGAGGCGATCCTCAACATGCGCCTCGCCAAGCTCACCGGGCTGGAGCGCGAGAAGCTGGAGGAGGAGCTGGCCGAGGTCCGGGCGATCATCACGGAGCTGACGGCGCTGCTGGAAAGCAAGCCGGCCCGCATGGCGCTGATGAAGGGGGAGCTGGTCCAGGTGAACGAGACGTTCGGGGACGAACGGCGCACGACGATCATCGCCGACGAGGGCGAGTTCTCCATCGAGGACCTCATCGCCAACGAAGAGGTCATCGTCACCATCTCGCATGCCGGCTACATCAAGCGCACGTCGATCGCCACGTACCGCAAGCAGAAGCGCGGCGGGCAGGGGCTCAAGGGGACCGAGCTCAAGGTGGACGACTTCGTGGAGCTCTTCTTCACGGCCAAGACGCACGACTACCTGCTCGTCTTCACCGATGACGGGCGCTGCTTCTGGCTGAAGGTGCACGAGATTCCCGAGGGCGGACGTGCGGCCAAGGGGAAACCGATCGTCAACCTGATCAACACGACGCCCGACACCAAGGTGTCGGCGGTGGTGCAGGTGAAGAAGTTCAGCGACGACGAGTTCCTGCTGTTCTGCACCAAGGACGGCACGGTCAAGAAGACGGCGCTCAGCGAGTACGGCAACGTGCGCAGCACCGGCATCAAGGCGATCAAGATCGAAGAAGGGGACCAGCTGATCGACGTGCAGATCACCAGCGGCACCAACGACGTGGTGCTGGTGGCCAAGCACGGCCTGAGCATCCGGTTCCACGAGCAGGACGTGCGCAGCATGGGGCGCGACACCACGGGCGTGAAGGGGATCGCCCTGGGCGAGGGCGACCGCGTGGTGGGCATGGTGGTGGTGAAGCGCGACGCCTCGCTGCTGGTGGTGACCGAGCACGGATTGGGCAAGCTCACCAACGTGGACGAGTACCGGGTGCAGGGACGCGGCGGCAAGGGGATCCTGACCGTGAAGCGCACCGAGCGCACGGGCGATGTGGTGGGGCTGCTCGAGGTGCTCCCCGAGGACGAGATGATGCTCATCACGCGGGGCGGCCAGACGCTGCGTTGCGCGGTGAAGGACATCCGCGAGACGGGGCGCGTGGCGCAGGGCGTGCAGCTCAAGAAACTCGACATGGGCGACGTCGTGGCCGCCATTGCGCGCCTGGTCATCGAGGACAAGGCGCTCGAGGTGGAGGAGGGCGAGGACGGAGACGCCGAGCCGCAGATGGAGCTGACCGAAGGCGCGGAGGAGTAGGCGCGCCACCGGAGTGACGGCAAAACGAAGGGCGCCCGGGGTTCCGGGCGCCCTTCGTGCGTGTGGGATCCTGTGAGATCAGCGGGACGTCGATGCGGCGGTCACGGTGATCGCGGCCTGGCCGGTATGCCCGTCAAAATTGGCGATGATGTTCGCGGTGCCCGGGGTGAGCCCGGTCACGAGCCCGTTCTGCGTCACTGACGCGACGGCCGGCGCGCTCGAGCTCCACAGCATGATCGACTTGGCTGAGGTCCCCGCCCCGGTGGACGTCCGCGGGGTGGCCTGAAGCTGCACGGTGCCGCCGACGGCCAACTGCGCGGAGTTGACGCCCATGGTCACGGCCGTGACCAAGGACGTCTGGGGGCCCAGGCCGGCCGGGGTGTTGCCCCCATCATCGGAAAAAGAACACCCCGTGAGGCCGGCGACGAGCGTTGCACACAGGACGACATGACGCATAGGCTCTCCCTGACCGTATGCGTGAAACGTGGTGGTCCATCGCGGCGTGGGCAAGGTCGTCGCCGTTCGCCGTGATCACGCGCGCGGTCGTAGCGCCGCGTGGTGGCGTCAGATAGAATCCCCGGATGCGTCTGGGCAATGCCGCCCGCCCGCCACCGCTCGCAGCCGCCCGAGGCGATCCATCCCGAGCACCGCATGACCTTACCGCCCGTCACCGGGCTGCCGGTCCTGATCCTGTCGGATCACGTGGCCATGCGGCTTCGCCTCAGTGCGGCCCTCGAGCTGTTCGCGCCCGTCGTCTTTGCCTCGTCGGAGCTCGATTTGCTGGCCCGCCTGCAGGCGTCGGCACGGCTCGTCGTGGTTCACGGCGTGGCGCCCTTCACCGACCCGCGCATGCTGGCCCGCATACGGCACGGCGCGCGCGATCCGCTCGTCCCGATCATCGTGCTTGCGTCGTCGCGGGAGCCGGTCTGGGCGAATCGCCGCGAGCTCGTCGCCTCGGGACAGGTGGAGGACATCATCCACACCGATACCGAGCGCATGGAGTCGCTCATCGCGGCGTGGAGCCTGCACAGCGACCGGTGTCGCCGGAAGGTCGAGGCGCTGCGCCTGGCCCACCAGAGCGCGCCGGAGCCGTTGCACCGGTTTCTGGAAGAGCTGCTGCTCAACGACAGTGCCGACCTGTCGGTCACCGCGTGGGCGGCGAAGAAACCCGACAGCTCGCGCTTTGCGTTGCGGCGCGAACTGGCCCGCGAGGGCGTCGCACCGTCAACGTTGGTCGAAATCGCCCGCATGTTGAACGTGGTGGCCCGCGTGCTCATCCGAACACGCCACCGGCTGACCGGGCGTCCGTCCGCCCTGCCCGACGTCCGCTCGGCGCGCCGGCTCCTCACGCGCACCATGGGAATGTCACCGAGTGACATGACGCAAATGGCGCACGATGAGGGTCCCGACGCCGTGCGGGACCGCACCAAGCAGGCCGTCGGAGAGATGCTCCGCTCCGACCACCTTGGCGAAGGGCCGGGGGCGTAGGGCGCTACGGGATCGGCAGCTTCCGCAGTGCCTCGATCTCCTCCAGCAAGTCGAGCACGTGCGCTTCCACCACGCGCCGCCCTTTTTCTCGGGTCGCCAGCGTGGCGTCCCCGAAGATGCCGGTGCGCGAGAACGTCTTGCCGTCGCGCACCGCCACGAGTGAATCACGCGTGAGGCCACCGACCCCGGGGTGATAGTCCCTGGCCGCCTTCGTCATGTCCACGAACTCAGGGTACATGTAGAGCAGTTCCGAGGTTTCGAACTCGTCCGCGTGCGTGCCGCCGGGCTGCTGACGCAGGGAGTCTTCCGTGGCAGAAGTGCGCCGGCCACCGTTGGTGAAGCGCATCACGATGCCGCTCGCGGCCAACGAGTCCTGCGCGGGTTTGAGGGCCCGTACCGTACTGACACCGGTGTTCAGGATGTAGCAGCGCCGAGGGCCGAACCGGGCCAGCGACCGGCAGATGTCGACGACCATATCGCGGGCGGTCTCGAGCCGGAGCGAGGTGCTGCCTGGGTACTCGACGAACGACGGGTAGAACGAATAGTTGATCGTCGGTGCGAGGACGATGTTCGACGCCTGCAGCACGCGATCCGCGAAGTACGTGGCGAGCAGGAAATCATTCTTGAGCCTGAGCTGCGGGCCATGCTCCTTGGACTCGGCGCCCAGCGGGATCACGATCACCGTGGACGAGTCGAGCAACTTCTCGGCCTGCACCCAAGTCAGGTCAGCCAGCCGGATGCCGGTGGGGTGGCGCGGTTGCTGCGCCCCCGCGACCATCGACGCGACGATGAGAACCGCGGTGCCCCCCAGCAGGCGGCGGAGGGCGGACGGCGGGCGGCGGAAACAGCGTCGGAGGAGGATCATGCGGGCACCCAAGGGCCGGGGAAGTACCAAGTATATGCCGCCTCAGGAGTTCCAACACAGTGTCCGGCCCCTTTTCCCAAGACCTGCCGTCCGCGGTCCGCCGTCCGCGGCCTGCCTCTGACGTTGCGGAACTCGTTGCGTCTGAGCAGATTAGTCGCGATCGGTAGCGATTTCCGCACTCCTTGGCTTCACCTTCTCCATTTATAGTTGGAGATCCGCACATATGGCGCTCGAACCCCGCGTGGCGAACCCCACCAGCGACAGCATCACCTCACGCATGGCGCGCGGCTTTGCCCGCGCGGCAGCTGCAGTGGTGGTGCTCGTTGGGTTGACCGCAGCGCTTGAGGCGCAGGGCGGCGACAAGGCAAAGGTGGGCGACTCGGTGAAGGCTGACCTGTCGCGACTCGCCGAGCTTGAGCGCGTGTGGTACGACAAGAATCGTACCTTCACCACGGACCTTCGCGCGCTGGGCTTCACGCCCTCGAGCGGTGCGAACATCACCATGGCGTATGCGTCGGCGCGTTCGTGGGCGGCCAACGCCTCGCATCCGACCCTGCAGCCGACGACCTGCTTCATCGTGGTGTCGCAGCCGGGTGGGTCGGGTTCTGCCGACCGGCCGTTCTGCTCGGAATCCACGGACAACAAGCAGGTGGCTTCTGCTCCCGCGAAGGGTGAGACGAAGGCGGCACCGGTGACGCAGGCGCCCAGGACGGCCGCCGCAGCACCAGTGACCCCGAAGACTGCGGCGCCGCAGGCCGCGCCGTCGCGTCCGCAGGTGGTGGTAAACCGTCGGACCGCCCGTCGCCCGGCGGCGCCGGCCCCAGTCCCCACCACCGTTGTTCAGCTGCCCGCGCGCGCTCCGTCGAGTGGCGCCGCGCTGATGAACACGCGGGCGGCGGGGGGCGTGGCCGATGCTGGTGTCACTGAGGCGGTCACCCCGGCGCAGTTCTCCGAACGGGTGAATGCCATCGTGACATTGGCGCTGGAATCGATGAATGCGAAGATGCCGGACGTCGCGCGCGATCCGTACGAAAGTGCCGCCGAGTACCAGGCGCGCGTGGCGCAGGCGTTTGCGGCCTTCCAGCGTCGCGAGACGGAGTTGTATGCGCGCATCTCGCGCACGTTTGTCGTGTCGATTCCGGTGAAGGACGTGAAGTACGATGCCGACCGGGAAGTGGTGGATTTCTCGGTGGAGCCCGTGACATTGCCGACCGCCCGGTCGTTTGCTGCCTCCGAGGGTGCGCGCCTGAGCGTGGCGTGCTACACGCGGCCGGTCTTCTGGTGCAGTCCTGACAGCGGCATGGCGTACGACGGAACAGATATCTGGCGCGTGCCCCGCGCGACCGCCCGTTCGGCGGACGTGCTGCGCTCGCCGCTCACCCTGGTGGCGCGGTTCGTGGTCGGCCGGCGCGATGATGCGCGTTCTCCCTCAGTGTCCCTCGTGTCGATGGAACTGCAGGCCAAGGGCGCCGCCATTTCGCGTTGGGACCCCGGCTCGCGCTGACGTCGCGCGCCACACCGCGACGCGTCTGATCTTTCGCCACCGATGACCGTCGCCCCTCCGACCCTGGTCACGATCGACGACGTGCGCCGTGCGGCATCCGTGCTGCGCGGCGTCGCTGTTCACACGCCGTTGCTGGCGTCGGAACCGCTCTCCGAACTGTGCGGGGTACCGGTCTGGCTGAAGCCCGAGATGCTCCAGCGTGGCGGGGCGTTCAAGTTCCGGGGCGGCTACACCTACCTTGCCCAGCTTGGCGCTGAGGCCCGGAGCCGGGGCGTCGTGACGGCCTCCAGCGGCAATCACGGCCAGGCCGTGGCGCTCGCGGCCAGGATGTTTGGCGTCAAGGCGACCATCGTGATGCCGACCACCGCCCCGCGTGCCAAGCGCGATGGTGCGGAGCGCCTTGGCGCGCGCTGCTTTTACGTGGGCACGACCACGGCAGAGCGCATTGCAGTGGCCGAGGAGTTGCGTGTGACCGAAGGTCTCACCTACGTGCCTCCCTTTGACGATCCGACGATCATCGCGGCCCAGGGGACGGTAGGGCTCGAGATTGCCGAGGCGTTACCCACGGTGCGTACGGTGCTCGTGCAGGTGGGCGGCGGCGGCCTGTCGAGTGGGGTCGCCACCGCCATCAAGGCGCTGGTGCCGACGGCCCGGGTGATCGGTGTCGAACCGGAAGGGTCGCCCAAGCTGACGCGCGCCCGTGAAGCCGGCGCACCCGTGACCATCGCGGCCAATCCGCAGGGGCTGGCCGATGGGCTGCTGGCGGTGCGCATTGGCACGTTGAACTTCGCCCACCTTGCCGCGGCGCTCGACGACGTGGTCACGGTGCCCGATGCCGCACTGCCCGCCGCCATGCGGCTGCTGCTCGACCGGCACAAGCTGGTGGCGGAGCCGAGTGGTGCCATCGCCGTGGCGGCGCTGATGACGGGCCGGGTGACGGCCGACGGCGACACGGTCTGCGTGCTGAGTGGCGGCAACATCGAGTGGGATGGCCTGCAGGAGCTGCTCGGTGACCAGTGACGCCGGCATCCTCGTAGTCGGAGACGACGAAGGGCTGCGCCTGACACTCGGGACGACGCTCGGCGATGCGGGGCTCGAGGTGCGCGCGGTGGGCGATGCCGCTGCGATGCGGCAGGCGTTGTCCGGCTGGTGCCCCGACCTGATGCTGCTGGACATGAAGTTGCCCGATGCCGATGGGGTGCGGGTGCTGCAGGAGTTGAAGGCCAGCGCGGCGTGGCGCGATTTCCCGGTCGTCATGATCTCGGCGCGCACGCCGGATGAAATGACGGAGTTGGCGCTTGGGCTTGGCGCGGCGGATGTCATCCGGAAACCGTTCCGCCCGCGCGAGCTGCTGGCGCGGGTACAGGCGCAGCTGCGGGCCCATGCGCTGCTGCGCACCGCGCAGGGGGCCCTGCAGTCCCTGCAGGACGAGATGTTGCACGTGCGCGAGGATTCCGAGAACCGCCGGAAGCTCGTGGACATCCTGCACGAAGTCACGGGCGACCTGTCGTCGGACGAGATCTATCACATCCTGTCACGACGCGTGGCGCGCGCCCTGTCGTTGTCACGCTGTTCAGTGATCCTGGCCAGCCCCGGCGAACGGGTGGGCGTGGTGGCGACGGCGTTCGACAATCCGGCGCTGCGCAACTACGAGATCAACCTCGACGCGTATCCCGAAATCCGGGCCGCGCTCGAGCACGGGCACCCGGTGCTGGTGGAAGACCTCCACACGAGCCCGCTGTACGAGGACCTGCGCAAGGAATGGGCGGTCAACGGTACGCAGGTGCCGATTCGCAGCGTCATCGCGCTGCCGTTCACGCTGGGCAAGGTGCAGGCCGGCGTCTTCTTCCTGCGCCGCATGCTGGACGAGCCGCCACTGACCAACGAGGACGTCGAATTCGCCGACTCGGTCATCAAGGGGGCGGTGGCAGCCATCCATCGCGCGCAGCTCATCGAGACGACCAAGGCCGACAATGCGCGGCTTGAGGTGCTGGCGCACACGGACCCGCTGACGCAGGTGCTGAACCGTCGCGCGCTCACGGTGCGGTTGGCGTCGGAAATGGAGCGCGCGCGCCGCTACGATTCGGTGATCACGCTGCTGATGGTGGACCTCGACCATTTCAAGCTGGTCAACGACATGCACGGCCATCTGGTGGGCGACGAAGTGTTGCGCGAAATGGCCGCGATGCTGCAGGACGAAGTCCGCAGCGTGGACGTGGTGGCGCGGTACGGCGGCGAGGAGTTCGTCGTGGTGCTTCCCGAAACGTCACTGTTGGGCGCCACGACCTTTGCCGAGCGCATTCGCGAGTACGTGGAGGCAAAGCTGTTCGCCGCGACGCAGGGCGAGCCGGTGCGATTGACGGCGAGCATTGGCGTGAGTTCCTATCCTTCCACGACGGTCCAGTCCGTGGACGACCTCTTTGCCCGGGCCGACGAGGCGCTCTACCGCGCCAAGGCGGACGGGCGCAACAAGGTGTGCCTATGAGCATGCGCTGTCCGGCCTGCGGCACCGGTTTTGGCGATGACGCGAAGTTTTGCACACGTGATGGCACGCGGTTGCAGGCCCAGGTGGCCGCACCCGCCGCACCGCCCGTCCTGGGGAGCGCCGGTGCACCGCTGTCCGGCACGACGCCGCGTGCGATGACGCCACCGGTGATCGCCGGCAAGCCGTTCAATCCGGCCGCACTCGCCGGACAGGTGCTCGAGGGGCGCTACACCATCCTGAAGAAGCTCGGCGAAGGCGGCATGTCGTACGTGTACCTGGGCGAGGATATTGCGACCAAGGAACAGTACGCCATCAAGGTGCTGTCGCCGAGCCTGGTGAAGGACCACAACGCCATGGCCCGCCTGCGGCGCGAGGCGTCACTGGGCATGCGCCTGGCGCACCCGAACGTCTGCCATATCGTCCGGCTGGGTGAGACGGAAGATGGCGTCGTCTATGTGGTGATGCCGTACGTGCAGGGCGAGATCCTGAGCGACCGCAACAACCGCAAGGGGCAGTTGCCGCTGTCCGAAACGATCCCGTTTGTGCAGCAGATCGCCGCGGGGCTGCAGGTGGCCCATGAATTGAAAATCATCCACCGCGATCTGAAGCCCGAGAACATCATGGTCTCCACCAACCCGGACGGGTCCGAGAAGGCGGTGGTGATGGACTTCGGGCTCGCCAAGGAGCGCAAGGCGGGCGGTGAGCTGGAGAAACTGACGGCCACGGGCATCATTCTCGGCACGCCGGAGTTTATGAGCCCTGAGCAGCTGCGCGGCAAGCCGCTCGATCCGCGCACCGACGTCTACTCGCTGACGCTCATGACGTACGAGATGCTGACGGGCAAGCTGCCGTTCGAGGGGAAGAACCAGCAGGAGATGATGATCGCGCGCCTGCGCAACGATCCCATCTCCATTCGCTCGCGACGTCCCGACATTCCCGAGGCGGTGGAGAAGGTGCTCAACAAGGGGATGGCGCGGAACGCGGACGACCGGTATGCCTCGGCGGTGGAGTTTGCGAATGAATTGACCGCGGCCGCAGGGGGAAGTGAGGGTGGGCTGATGGGGCGACTGTTCGGGCGGTAGTGCTCCCGTTGGGACGGGTGTCACGGACGGAGCATACTGAACCGGTGGGGTCTGCCATGAAGAAGTTCATCCTGGTTGCGCTGTGCGCGGCGACACCGGTGCTCCCGGCCCAGCAGCCGCGGGTCGAGCGGTACACGTTCTCGCTGCAACTGCCGGACGCCGGCAGGCACATTCGCGGCGAGGCACTCGCCCGGCTCGGCGCGCCTCCGACCGTCGACATGGTGGCGTTCGATCTTGATGCCACCATGCACGTGCGGGCCGTGGCCTTCGGGTGTGAGGACCAAGTGGTGGCCGCCCGGTTCGAACACCTCAAGGGGCAGCTGCGCGTGGCAATCCCGCCGCGTGCCGAGGGTGGCGGGCGCGGGACCGCCGGGACGGAGTGCATCCGCATTTCGTATGACGGCGAGCCGGGCGATGGCTTGATCATCGGCACCGATTCGGCCGGGCGATGGACCGCTTTTGGCGACAACTTTCCGAATCGTGCGCGCTTCTGGCTGCCGACGATGGATCACCCGTCGCAGAAGGCGAAGGTGACGTTCGTGGTCACCGCGCCGGCTGGACGCGCCGTGGTCGCCAATGGCGTGCAGCTGACGCTGGCACAAGGGACGGACGGCCGTGTCACGACCACGTGGCGTGAGGACCGCCCGATCCCCACCTACGCGATGGTGATCGGCGCCGGGCCGCTGACGATGCACGACCTCGGTCAGACGGCGTGCGGGCTGGCCGAGGATGGTGGGTGCGTGCCGCAGATGGTGTGGACTGCACCCGAGCAGGCGAAGTACATGCCGGGCCAGTTCGCGCGCGCCGGTGCGATCGTGGAATTCTACGCGCGCACCATCGGCGCCTTCCCGTACGAGAAGCTGGCGCACCTGCAGACGGCCACGCGCTACGGCGGCATGGAGAACTCCAGCGCGATCTTCTATGCGGACCGCATCTTCCGGCGGCCGAACGGCATCGACGTGGGATTGATCGCCCACGAAACCGCGCACCAGTGGTTCGGCGATGCCGTCACCGAACGCGAATGGGCGCACGCGTGGCTCAGTGAAGGGTTTGCGACGTTCTTTGCCGCGCTCTGGACCCAGCATGCCGACGGCGACTCCGCGTATCGTGCGGAGCTGTCGCGGCTCCGGCGCGAGGTCATCAGCGCCACGGTGGCCAGCGAGCGGGCCGTGATAGACAGCGTGGAGACGGATCCCAATCGCCTGCTGAACGCGAATACGTACCAGAAGGGCGGCTGGGTGCTGCACATGCTCCGTGCGCAGATTGGCGACAGCGCGTTCTTTGCGGGGCTTCGCGGGTATTTTGCCGAGTACCGGCATGGCAACGCGATGACGCAGGATGTGCAGCGCGCGCTCGAACAGGCGTCGGGGCGCGACCTCGGATGGTTCTTTGACCAGTGGCTGCGGCGCCCGGGGTGGGCGCAACTGCGCACGGCGTGGCAGTGGGATGCGACGACTCGACGCGTCACGCTCGACGTCGCGCAGGAACCGCGCTTTGGCGCGTATCGCCTGCCCCTCACCATCGACATTCAGGACGCTGCCGGTGCGCATCATCGCGTGACGGTGGAGGTCGAGGCACGGTCATCGCAGCGCGTGGTCCTGCCTGTCGAGTTGGCGGCGGCCCCTCGCGGGCTGACTTTCGATCCCGACGTGGCACTCCTCGCGGCGATCGTTCCCAGATAATGCGGGTGCGGATTGCCTCGGGCAGCAGGCGCGCGCTGATCGTGCTGTGCGCGCTTGGCGGGATGAGCGTGCTGAGCGTGACGGGAACGAAGGCACAGGCCCCCGCCGTGCGCCCGGCGGCGGCCGACGTCGCGCGGGCCACCGGCGATGTGGACGAGACCGAGCGGGCACTCTACGCCGCGGTGCGTCGCGCGCCGCGTGAGCCGTCGGCGCGCGGCGCCCTTGGAGCCTGGTTGGCATCGCGCGGGCAGCTGCGCACGGGTGCCGTGCTGCTTGAGGAGGCGCGCCTGTTCGGCGGCGACGCATCGGCGATTGCTGCACGTCTCGTGCACGTCTACAGCTGGCTGCGCGACTGGTCGTCGCTCGCGGCCCTTACGGCGTCCCCGTTGTCGGTGGGAGAGAAGAGCCGGGCCGCGGCGCTGGCGGACCGCGGCTCGGAGGTCATCGGCGCGGACTCCGCGGTCGTGCCGTTTGCCCCGCTCGAGGTGGGCGCGTTGGGTCGACTCCCCATGGTGATTGGCAGCGATACGCTCTGGGCAGAGGTGGATCCGCAGGTGGAGGGGCTGGTGTTGCCGGGACTCGCGCGCGGCGCCGGTATTGTAGAGATAGTTGGCGAGGACCGTCGGGGAATGGTGCTCATCGTGCGGGAGATCTCCCTAGGCGTGCTGACCATGCGCAACGTTCCCGCGCGCATTGACGCATCGCTTGGCGTCGGCCGGGCGCGGCTGGGGTTTGACCTGTTTGCGATGCTGGCCCCCACGGTGGACGCGCGTGCAGGGACTGTGACGTTGCGTCGCAGTGGACGCGTGGACGAACGCATCGGCGCTGCCGGGATTGCATTCGTGCTCGGATTCCCGGGCGTCCAACTCGCAGCCAGGCGGGGCGCGCCGATGGCGCCCATCGCCTCACCGGCAGGTCGGAGCGCCCTGCGCGGCCATCCGTGGACCGTGGACGTGCGCCGCGGAGTCATCTGGGTACAATCTGCCCCATAGCGACGTGCGTGCCGCGCGATCTTCGGTACGCGCGCCGTCACGAACGGCAATTGGGAAGTGTCTTTGTCGGCACTGATCGGGCGAGGCAATCCACTGACTATACCCGAGTGTTTCGGGTAAATTATCAGGTTGGCCGCGCCGTGTGGTGCGCCGTTCTTCCCTCGTAACAATTGTTCCAATGAAAATGCTCGTGCTTGGCGCCGGCCTTCAGGGCTCTGCGTGCGCCTACGACCTGCTGCAGCAGGCGGATGTGACCGAAGTGCGTCTCGCCGACAAGTCGGTGGACCACCTGCCCGAGTTCCTGAACCCGTATGTCGGCGGCAAGCTGAAAACGATGGCGCTTGACGTCACCGACAAGGCGGCGGTGCGAACCGTGATGGAAGGAGTGACCGCGGTGATGTGCGCGGTGCCGTACTACTTCAACATGCCGATGACGGAAGCCGCCATCGAGGCCGGGGCGCATTTTTCCGACCTGGGCGGCAACACCGAAATCGTCTTCCAGCAGAAGACGCTCGAGGCGAAGGCCAAGGCTGCCGGCGTGACGGTGATCCCCGACTGCGGCCTCGCGCCGGGCATGGTGAACATCCTGGCCCAGCTTGGCATCGCGCGTTGCGACACGGTGGACACCGTGAAGATCTTCGTGGGCGGACTGCCGCAGAAGCCGGAGCCGCCGCTCAACTACCAGATCGTGTACTCGCTGGAAGGCGTGCTCGACTATTACACCACGCTCTCGTGGGTCATCCGCAACGGCAAGCGGCATCAGGTGAAGGCGTTGTCAGAGCGTGAGCCGGTAACGTTCGCCGACATCGGCGAACTGGAGGGGTTCCACACGGCGGGCGGCCTGTCGACGATCGGCTTCCGCTACGAGGGGCAGATCCCGACGATGGAATACAAGACGCTGCGCTATCCCGGGCACGCGCACATCATGGAAGCCATTCGCGATCTAGGCTTGCTGGACCTGGAGCCGGTGGACGTGAAGGGGACCAAGGTGTCACCACGCGACGTCGCCATCGCCGCGATGGGGCCACGCCTGCGCAAGGCGGGCGGTCGGGATCTCGTGGCGTTGCGGGTGCTGGTCAGCGGCACCAAGGGCGACAAGCCGGTGACGCACGTCTTCGAACTCGTGGACCGTCACGACGAGAAGACCGGGATCACCGCGATGATGCGTACCACGGGTTTCTCGCTCGCCATCACCGGCATGATGCAGGCGCGCGGGGCGGTGACGCCGGCCGGCGTGCATACGTCCGACGAGTGCATGCCGGGTGAAGTGTACGTGGCGGAGTTGGCAAAGCGCGGCATCAACATCGTGGAGACGGTGCAGTAGAGGGGGTCGCAGGGCCGCTTCGTTCAACACGGTTAGGTCCGGTTCGTTCAACACGGTCGGGTCTGGTTTCTTCAACACGGAGACCGGAGTAGCACAGAGGCCACGGAGTACTGCTACTGCTTTTCTTGGGGGCTTGTGCGGACGGTACGGTCCGCACAAGCCCCTTTTGTTGTTGTCCTCCGTGGCCCTCATTGTTCCTCGTTGTCCTCCGTGTTGAAAAACACATACCCCGGCGAGGCGCGCTATTCAACACGGAGACCGGAGTAGCACGGAGGCCACGGAGTACGACATGGGCATAACAGGGGGTCGCGGCGGACAGTGCTCTCCGCCACGCCCCCTTTGATTTGCTGCAGTACTCCGTGGCCCTCCGTCAGCTCCGGTCTCCGTGTTCAACGACTCGATCCCGGCATGTCGTCATTGCGGCGTGTGGCGCTCCGGGCCGGATCCTGCGCCGCGATGCGGGGTACCGAACTCAGAACCCTCATGGAGGAGTTATGGGTGTCGTTCGCATTGCGGTGGCGTTGGGAGCGCTCACGATGAGCGTCCCTCTCCTGGCCCAGGACAGCCGGTCCCGCGTTGATCGCTCGCGCGTGGAGAGCGGCCGGGAGGCGCGTCCGCGGGACGGCCGGGATGATGGGAAGGGCAAGAGTCGCGCCAAGGATCAGGGGAACGGCACGGGTTACAATCGTAACGAGATCAAGACTGAGGGTCGCAGTGACCCCCGCAGTGTCCCCCGCAGCAACCCTCGCAGCGACGACCGTAGCGGGCGCGATGTTCGCCGGGGCGATCCACGGGGCGATCCACGGGGGG
>CANNKR010000020.1 GCA_947504615.1 Gemmatimonadota bacterium
CGTGCGCTCTTGTGTTCGTGCGCTCTTGTGTTCGTGCGCTCTTGTGTTCGTGCGCTCTTGTGTTCGTGCGCTCGTGCGCTCTTCTTCTCTCCTACTCCGCGTACGCCTCCACCGCCGGGCACGCACACACCAGATTCCGGTCGCCGTACGCGCCGTCCACGCGCCCGACCGCCGGCCAGAACTTGCGCTCGCGGACCGACGGCACCGGGAACGCCGCCATCTCGCGCGAATACGCATGCGTCCACGCCTCGGCCAGGCACTGCTCCAGCGTGTGCGGCGCGTTCACCAGCGGGTTGTCGTCGCGCGGCAATGCCCCGGACTCCACCAGCGCGATCTCCGCACGAATGGCGAGCAGTGCATCGACGAACCGGTCGAGTTCCTTCTTCGACTCGCTCTCCGTCGGTTCGATCATCAGCGTGTCGTGCACCGGGAACGAGATCGTCGGCGCATGGAAGCCGTAGTCCATCAGGCGCTTGCCGATGTCCTCGGCCCCGACGCCCGCTGACGCCTTGAACGGCCGCGGGTCGACGATGCACTCGTGCGCAATGGTCCCGTGCTTCCCCTTGTACAGCACGGGATACTCGGCGTCGAGGCGCTTGGCGACATAGTTCGCATTGAGGATGGCGTACTTGGTGCTCAGCGTCAGCCCCTCACTGCCCAGCAGCATGATGTACATCATCGAGATCGGCAGCACGCTCGCGCTGCCCCACGGCGCCGCGCTGACCGCGCCGATCGCCTGCGCGCCGCCGGTCGGCACCGACACATGCCCGGGAAGGAACGGCGCCAGGTGCTTGCCCACGCCAATCGGACCCACGCCGGGGCCGCCGCCGCCGTGCGGGATGGCGAACGTCTTGTGCAGGTTCAGATGGCAGACGTCGCCGCCGATGTCGCCCGGGCGGCACAGGCCGACCATGGCATTCATGTTCGCGCCGTCCAGATACACCTGTCCGCCATGCTCGTGCACCGACTGGCAGATCTCGGTGATGGCCTCCTCGAACACGCCGTGCGTCGACGGATACGTCACCATCAGCGCCGCCAGATTCGCCGAGTGCTGCGCGGCCTTGGCCTTCAGGTCGGCGACGTCGATGTTGCCGTTGGGATCCGTCTTCACCACGACGACGGACATGCCGGCCATCACCGCACTGGCAGGGTTGGTGCCGTGCGCCGACTGGGGGATCAGGCAGATGTTGCGGTGGGCATCGCCGCGCGAGCGGTGATACGCGCGGATGACCAGCAACCCGGTGTACTCGCCTTGCGATCCGGCGTTGGGCTGCAGCGACACGGCGTGGAAGCCCGTGATCTCGGCCAGTGCCGCCTCGAGCTTGATGAACAGCGCCTGGTATCCGGCGGTCTGCGCCACCGGAGCGAACGGATGGATATTCGCGATCTCCGGCCAGGTGATCGGCAGCATCTCGGCCGCCGCATTCAGCTTCATCGTGCACGAGCCGAGCGAAATCATCGAATGCACCAGCGAGAGGTCCTTGGCCTCCAGGGAGCGCACGTACCGCTGGAAGTCCGTCTCCGAGCGGTGCTGGTGGAACACGGGATGCGTCAGGAAGGCACTGGTGCGCGCGAAACGCTCGTCAAAACGGGCATCCACGCCGGCCGCGGCCTTGGTGACCCCGTCCGCACTGCCGCCAAAGATGGCCAGCAGGTCGCCGAGGTCGGCAACCGTCGTCGTCTCTCCCATGGAGACGCCCACGCTGCCATCGGCGAAGTAGCGCAGGTTCACCTGCTTCGCCTCGGCCGCCTTGCGCACGGCCGCCACGCCGCCCTTGGGCGTCACGCAGACTGTGTCGAGAAACGCATCGTGCCGCACCGTATGGCCCAGCGCGCGCACTCCGGCGGCGAAGGTCTCGGCGCGATGGTGCACGCGCTGCGCGATGCGCTTCAGCCCTTCCGGGCCATGGAACACGGCGTACATCCCGCTCATCACAGCCAGCAGCACCTGCGCCGTGCAGATGTTGCTGGTGGCCTTCTCGCGGCGGATGTGCTGCTCGCGGGTCCCCAGCGCCATGCGCATCGCCGGCTTGCCGTGGCTGTCGCGCGAGACGCCGATGATGCGGCCGGGCATGAGGCGCTTGAACTCTTCCTTGGTGGTCAGGAACGCCGCGTGCGGACCGCCGTAACCGTACGGCACGCCAAAACGCTGCGCGTTGCCGACGGCGACGTCGGCCCCCCACTCGCCCGGGGGCGTCAGTACCGTCAGCGCCAGCAGGTCGGTGGCCGCCACGACCATCGCCCCCGCCGCATGCACCTGTTCACACAGGGCGCGATAGTCCGAGACTTCGCCGAAGGTGTTGGGATACTGGATGAGCACACCGCACACGGTGGCGTCGAGTTCGAGCTTCGCCACCGGCCGCACGACCACGGTGATGCCGCGCGCCTCTCCGCGCGCCTTCACCACGTCGATCGTCTGCGGATGACAGTCATCGGCCACGATGAACAGGTCCCGCTTGTTCGCGGCCGCATGCAGCATCTGCATTGCCTCGGCCGCCGCCGTCGCTTCGTCCAGCAGCGAGGCGCTCGCCAGCGGCAGCCCCGTCAGGTCAATGACCGTCGTCTGGAAATTGAGCAACGCCTCCAGGCGCCCCTGCGCGATCTCGGCCTGGTAGGGTGTGTAAGCGGTGTACCAGCCGGGATTCTCGAGAATGTTGCGCTGAATCACCGCCGGCACGTGCGTGCCGTAGTAGCCCTGCCCGATGAAGCTGCGCCACACCTGGTTGGGGGCGACGAGCGCCTTGAAGTCGGCCAGCGCATCCTGCTCGGGCAGGCCGGTGGGGAGGTTGAGGGCGCGACCGAAGCGAATGTTCGGCGGCACGGTCGCATCGATCAGGGCATCGAGCGAGGGATATCCAAGGACTTTCAGCATGGCCTGCACGTCGGAGTCCGACGGGCCAAGGTGCCGGGGTGCAAAGACGTCCGGCTGCGGCAACGAAGACGAAGTCACGGTACGAAAGCTCCAGTGCGGCGCGCCATTCGGGGCACCCGGACGCGGGTGCAAGGCGGCGCGCGACGTCCCGAAAGCTAACCTCGCGGCAAAGCAGAATGCACGCGGTGCAATGGCGCCGCCCGGAGGATAGTTTGTGGCATCGTCCTCCCGGAGATCATCATGACCGCCCGTCAGGAAGCCACGCGCGCCGGCATCAGCTTCGGCTCGGCGCTCGCCATCGCCATTTCGTGGAGCGCCAACCACTCGATCCTGTGGGCCATCCTGCACGGCCTGCTCTCGTGGCTCTACGTCATCTACTTCGCAGTTACGCGCTGACGTGGCACCCTGGCGACTGCTCGACACGGGGGCGCGCGACGGCGCGTGGAACATGGCGTGCGACTCCGCGCTGATGGACCGCGCGCGTCGCACCGGCGAGTCGGTCTTTCGCGTCTACGCCTGGTCGCGGCCCACGCTCTCGTTCGGGCGGCACGAATCGGCGCATACGCGGTATGACCCGGCGGCCATCGCAGCGGCCGGCGTAGACGTGCTGCGCCGCCCCACGGGGGGCCGCGCGCTGATGCACGACCGTGAAGTCACGTATTCGGTGACCGCACCCATCGACCATGCGGAGTCGCTCACCGCGAGCGTGGCCCGCATCAACCAGTGGCTGTTGCGCTCCCTGCGCCGTCTGGGCGTCCCCGCCATCGAGGCCGAGGAACCGCGGTCGATGCGCCCCGAGGGCGCCGCCTGCTTTGCGCTTCCCTCCTCCGGTGAACTGACGCTTCACGGACGCAAGATCGTCGGCAGTGCGCAGGTGCGGCGCGATGGCGCGCTGCTCCAGCACGGATCGATCCTGCTCGACGACGACCAGGCGCGCATCGCCGGGTTCGCGGTCGGTCCGTTTCTGCCGCCCGTGCCCGCCGCCTCGTTGCGCGGCACGCTCGGACCGCATGTCTACTACGACACGGTGCGCGACATCCTGCTGGACGTGGTCGCCTCCGAGGTGTCGACGCGCCCGGCCGCCGAACTCGCCCTGTCGCCGGACGACCCGGTGCTCTCCGACGGGACGTTTGGCACGTGGCTGGCCCAGTACGGCGATGCCGCGTGGACGTGGCGCAGATGACCCCAGCCCTCTATCGTATCCTGCCGTGAACCCTGCCCACTCGCGTCGCCTCATCCTCGCCCTGCTCTGCCTTGCCGCGGCCTGCCGTGGCCGTGACGCCGCGGGAGCGGCGGGTGGAACACTCATCGTGTCGGCCGGCGCGGACGCCGAGACGCTCTTCCCGCCGCTGGCCGTGGGCAATCAGGGTCGCGCCGTCACCGAGCTGATCTACGACAAGCTCGCCGACATCGGGCCCGCACTGAACACCATTGGCGATGTGGGCTTCGTGCCGCGGCTCGCGCAGCGCTGGGAATGGTCGGCCGATTCGCTCGTCGTCACGTTCCACCTCGATCCCCGCGCGCGCTGGCACGATGGCCGGTCCGTCACCGCGCACGACGTGCAATATGCGTTCGCCGTCTGGACCGACAGCGCCGTGGGCGCCGCGCAGCGGGCGGCGTTCGCCACCGTCGACTCCATCGCCACCCCTGACTCGCTCACGGCCCGCGTGCACTTCCACGTACGCACCCCCGAGCAGTTCTATGCATTCGTCTACACGCTGATCCCGCTCCCGTCGCATCGGCTGGCTGCGATCGCCGACACCGCGCTGCACGATGCCCCCGAGATCCGCGCGCCGGTGGGCAGCGGCCCGTTCCGCTTCGTCTCCTGGACCCCGCGCGCGCGCATCGAGCTCGCCGCCAACGAGCAGTACTACCGCGGACGCCCGAAGCTTGCCGGCGTGGTCTTCGCTGTCGCGGCCCAGGGTGCCACCGTCGCCGCCCGACTGTTGTCGGGCGAGGCCGACTTCCTGGAACAGCTCGCCCCGCCCGATTTCGCCCAGCTTCCCGCCAGCGGCTCCGTGCGCACCGCGGCGTATGGCGGTTTCGACTACGGATTCATGCAGTTCAACACGCGCGACGCCCGCAACGCCACGCGGCCACATGCGCTGTTCGGTAATGCCGCCCTCCGCCGGGCCCTTACCATGGGCATCGACCGCGCCACGATCGTGCGCAGCGTCTTCGACTCCCTGGCGCGGCCGGCCATCGGGCCGTTCTCACGCACGCAGTGGACCGCCGACACGACCCTCACCGGCATTCCGTTTGACGCCGCGCGCGCCGCGCAGCTCCTCGACTCGCTCGGCTGGCGCGTGGGCACGGACGGCGTCTATCGCGAGCGCCAGGGACGCCCGCTGGCGTTCTCCCTGCTCGTGCCGGCTTCCAGTCGCACTCGCCAGGCGTCCGCCGTGCTGCTGCAGGCGCAGTTCAAGAACATCGGCGTCAAGGTGACGCTCGAACAAGCGGACTTCAATGCCTTCCTCGACAAGGCGCACCACGGCGCCTTCGACGCCCTGATGGGCGGCCTGCGCACCACGCCCAGTCCGCGTGGCGTGCGCGACGTCTGGGGGACCCCGACCACAGGGCGCGGAGCGCAAAACTGGGGACGATGGAGCAACGCCACGTTCGATGCGCATGTGGACAGCGCGCTCGCCGCCACGGGCACGACGGCGGTCCGCGCGCAGTTCCGCGTGGCCTATCAGGCCGCCATCGACGACGCGCCCGCCATCTGGCTGTACGAGCCCCGCATGTTCGCCGGCGTGCATCGCCGCGTGAACGTGGGCACGCTCCGCCCCGACGCGTGGTGGGCGAGCCTCGCCGACTGGTCCATCAATCCGGACGAGTTCCTGCCGCGCGATCGCCGCGCCGCCGCCAAGCCCTGAGGCGTGACGCGCCTCGTCATTCACCGGTTGCTCCAGGCCGCCGCCGTCATCGCGGTCGTTGCAACGTCGGTCTTCGTGTTGCTGCAGTTTGCGCCGGGCGATCCCTTTGCCACCTCGCTCGATGGCACCGATGTACCGCCCGGCGTGCGCGCCGAGTGGCGCGCGCGCTATGGCTTCGACCTGCCGCCGGCTGAACGCTTCACGCGCTGGGCTGGCGCACTGGCACACGGGCAACTGGGATACGCCGCGTCGCAGCACCGCGCCGTCGCCGAGGTGCTCGCTGACGCTGTTCCGCGCACCCTGCTCCTCGTCGGTGTCGCGCTCGCGCTCGGCTTCGCCGCGGGAGTGTTCGTCGGCCTGCTGCAGGCGCGGCATCACGGACGGTGGCCCGACCGACTGCTCGGCGCCATGACACTTGGCGGCGTGGCAGTTCCAGAGTTCTTGCTCGGCCTGCTCGCCATGACCTGGCTGGGCGCCCGCTGGCGGCTCTTCCCGGTCGCCGGCCTCGCCAGTGAAGGCGACGCGGCCGCGTGGTCCGCGTGGGAGCGACTGCTCGACCACGCCTGGCATCTCGCCCTCCCCGCCACGGTGCTGGCCGTGTCGGTCGCCGCCCGCGTCGCACGACACCAGCGTGCCGCGTTGCTGGGCGTGTTGCAGGAAGACTATATCCGCACTGCGCGCGCCAAGGGTCTCGGCGAGTGGGCGGTGCTGTGGCGCCACGCGCTCCCCAACGCCATCGGTCCGGTGCTCGCCCTGCTCGGCCTGGCGCTGCCATCGCTGGTGGGCGGGGCGGTGCTCATCGAGAAGATCTTCGGATGGCCGGGCATGGGGCTCACGCTGTTCGACGCGTTGCTCGCGCGCGACTACCCGCTCATACTCGCCGCGACACTGCTCGCCACCATACTCGCCGTCCTCGCGCGCGCGCTCACCGACGTGGTGGCCGAGTTCGTGGCGCCGCGCCGCACCCAGGGCGGGGCGTGAACGCGCGCACCTGGCTACGGTTGTTCGCCGACCGGTCCGCGCGCGCGGCATCGGCCGTTCTCGCGCTCGTCGCGTTCGCCGCACTGGCCGCCCCGTGGCTCTCGCCGTTCGATCCCACGCTGCAGCCCGACCCGGTCTTGCTGCGACTCCTCGCGCCGAGTTGGACGCACCCGCTCGGCACCGACCCGTACTCGCGCGATGTGCTCAGCCGTCTGCTGCACGGCGCGCGCATTTCGCTCGGCGTCGCCGCAGGCGCCATGTTGCTCGCGGCCACGATCGGCACCACGCTTGGCGCGATCGCCGCCGTGTTCGGCGGCTGGGCTGACGCTGTCATCTCGGGGTTGGTCGACGTGCTGATCGCGGTGCCGCGCCTGCTCATCGTCGTCGCGCTCGTGGCGACATTCGGCACTCTCTCCCCCGTGTGGCTCGTGGTGCTGCTGGGCGGCAGCGGCTGGCTGACGACTGCGCGCATCGTGCGCGCCGAACTGCGCGACACCCTGCAGCGCGAGTATGTGCTCGCCGCACGCGCACTGGGCGCGACCACGTGGCGCATCATCTGGCAACACCTCCTGCCGGCCGTGGCGCCGCAGGTGGCGGTCGCCGCCGCGCTTGCGCTCGCCGCGGTCATTCCACTCGAGGCCGCGCTGAGCTTCGTGGGGCTCGGCGTGCAACCGCCGCTCGCCAGCTGGGGCAACATCCTGCTCGATGGCACCGACTATCTCACCAGCGCATGGTGGCTGGTCGTCTTTCCCGTGGCGGCGATCGCCGGCACCGTTGGCGCAGCGCTGGTGCTCGCCGACCGGCTGCGCGCCGCCATAGCGAACGAGGAACAGTCCACATGACGCCGCTGCTCTCGGTACAAGGGCTCGGCGTCTACACCACGGCCGGCGGTGCACGACCCATCCTGCGCGACGTCTCGTTTGATGTCGCTCCCGGCGAGACGCTGGGCATCGTCGGCGAGAGCGGCAGCGGCAAGACCTCGCTCGCGCTCGCCCTGCTGGGACTGCTGCCGAGCGGCCTTCGCGCCGAGGGCCGTGTGTTGTTCGAGGGACGCGACCTCGGGTTGCTCGACGCGCGCGCACGGCGTGACCTGCGCGGACGCCGGCTCGCCATGGTGTTTCAGGAACCGTTCACCGCACTGAACCCCAGGATGCGCGTGGGGGCGCAGGTCGCTGAGGTCGCCACCGCGCACGGCGAGCGCAACGCGCGGCGGGCGGCGCACGATGCCGTGGAGATGCTCGGCCACGTCGGGATCACTGAACCCGAGGATCGCGCGCAACGCTTGCCGCACCAGCTCTCCGGCGGGGAACGGCAGCGTGTGCTGCTGGCGATGGCGCTGTTGCTGCAACCCGCGCTGCTGATCGCCGACGAGCCGACGTCGGCGCTCGACGTCACGGTGCAGGCGCAGGTGCTCGAGCTGCTGCGCGAACGGCAGCGCGAGAGCGCCATGGCGCTGTTGCTCATCAGCCACGACGCCGCCGTGGTGGCCGGCAGCTGCGCCCGCACGCTCGTCCTGCACGAAGGACGCATAGTCGAGGACGCTCCCACCCGGCAGCTGTTTACGGCGCCGCAGCATCCCCACACCGTGGCGCTCCTCGCCGCCGCGCAGCCGCTCGGGAGTCGCACGTGACCGCGCTGCTCGCCGTGCGCGACCTCGTGGTGGACTACGCCATCCCGCGCAGCCGTGCGTCCCGACGCGCGGCCGGACGGGTGCGTGCCGTCGACGGCGCGTCCATCGACATCGCCCGCGGCGAGACGCTGGCCCTCGTCGGCGAGTCCGGCAGCGGCAAGACGAGCATGGCGCGCGCCATCCTGCGTCTCGTGCAGCCGTCCGCCGGCACCGTCGTGTTCGACGGCACCGACCTGCTCGCCCTTTCCGGCGATCCGCTGCGCCGCATGCGTCGCCGCGTGCAGGTGGTCTTTCAAGACCCCAAGGCGTCGCTCGATCCGCGCATGACCGTCGGCCGCATCATTCGCGAAGGCATCGACATTCACCGCATCGCGATGGGCGTCGACGCCGACGCCCGTGTCGAGCAGCTCCTCGGCGAGGTAGGGCTCGCAGCCGCCGACGCCGCGCGGTACCCACACGAGTTCTCAGGCGGCCAGCGCCAACGCATCGCCATTGCGCGCGCCCTCGCCGTGGAGCCCGAGTTCCTCGTGCTCGACGAAGCCGTCTCGGCGCTCGACGTCACCGTGCGCCGGCAGATCCTCGAGCTCCTCGTCACGCTGCAGCGGGAACGCGGACTGTCCTACCTGTTCATCGCCCACGACTTGTCGGTCGTCGAACGCATCGCCGCGCGCGTGGCCGTCATGCAGCGCGGACGCATCGTGGAATGCGCCCCCACGCGCCAGCTCTTCGAGGCGCCCGCCGCCGACTACACGCGTGCGCTGCTCGCCGCGATTCCCCGCGTGCCGTGGTGACCTGAAAAGAAAACGGCGACCCGAAGGCCGCCGTTTCCCCTGCCATCTACCGTCTACCGTCTACCGTCTACCATCTACCGTCTACCGTCTACTTCACCCCGTGCAGCAGCTTGTTGATCTGCGGTGCCGCCAGGAACAGCACGAGACCTGCCGCCAAGAGCGCCCAGAAGCCGAACGTGTAACCGCTCAGTGCCGACGCCGTGGTCATGCCGGTCTTGCCGCTGACTTCGCTGGCAAAGATGCCCGACAGGTTGTTGCCGATACCGGTGGACAGGAACCAGCCGCCCATGCCCAGGCCCACCAGGCGCACCGGAGCCAGCTTCGTCACCATCGAGAGGCCGATCGGCGACAGACACAGTTCACCCACCGACTGGATGAAGTACACCATGGTCAGCGTCCAGAACGGGATCTTGCCGTCGCCGCCCACCAGGTTGGACAGCGCAAACATCAGCAGCAGGAACGCCGCGCCGTTGAACAGCAGGCCCAGCCCGAACTTCCGCGGGATGGACGGGTTGGCATTTTTCCTCGCCAGCGCCACCCAGATCCACGCCACCACCGGAGCCAGCGCGATGATCGCCACCGAGTTCACGCTCTGGAACCAGGCCGTCGGGAAGACAAAGCTTCCGAGGTTGCGATTCACGATCTGGTCAGCCAGGAAGGTGAACGAACTCCCCGCCTGCTCGAAGAACATCCAGAACAGGATGTTGAACACGAAGATGATCAGCATCGCGATGGTCTTGTCGCGCGCCACCTTGCCGTCGCGAATGCCCTCGATCATCAACATCACCGAGAGGCCGACGAACATCGCGGTCAGCACGTACTGCAGGACCTGGGCGCCCACGGCGAGCAGCAGGTAAATGACAGGGACCACGAGGGCCGCCCCGATCACCACGTACGCCACGCGCATGTGCCCCTCGGCGCCTGCCGGCGGGCGGCCGATCTCGCCCAGTTGCTTGCGGCCGATGTAAAACCAGACCAGGCTCACCAGCATGCCGAAGCCCGCCGACATGAACACGAACTTGTACGCCGGCATCCCCTCGGTCCCGAACATCGTGTTCGCCAGCCAGCCGGTGAACAGCGGCGCCAGGAACGCGCCGGCGTTGATGCCCATGTAGAAGATCGTGAAGCCGCTGTCGCGCCGCTGGTCATCGACGGCGTACAGCTTGCCGACCATCGTCGAGATGTTCGGCTTGAACATGCCGTTGCCCGCCACGATCGTGGCCAGGCCCATCTTGAACAGCAGGGCGCTGGGCAGCGTGATCATGAACAACCCGGTCGCCATGAACACCGCACCCACCAGGATCGAGCGCTGGTAGCCGATCACCTTGTCGGCGATGTACCCGCCGAAAATCGCCGTCGCGTACACCAGCGCGAGGTACGAGCCATACGTCAGGTTGGCGTCGGCCTGACCCGTGGCGGAGCCACCGTGGAACTGCGCCACGATATAGAGCACCAGCGCCCAGCGGATTCCATAGAACGCAAAGCGTTCCCAGAACTCCGACATGAACAGCATCCAGAGCGGGCCGGGATGGCCCATGACGTCCTTGAACTGCGGCCTGGGGGCTTCTGCTGCACGCGTGTCAGCGGCACTGCCCATACAGCTCTCCGGGAAAATGGAAGTTGGGATTGTCTGGCGAGTTGGCAGCGCGACCAGTGCTGGCGGGGCGGTCGCGACCCGCAAGAAGTTACCGTCGGACTCCGGTTCGTCAAACGCCGGTTGCGGCCCCGCCACGCGAGGCGGGGAACGAAAGCGCCTACGGTTGCCCCATCCGGCGCTTCAGTTCCGCCAGCCGCGCATCGGCATCCGCGTCTTTCTGCGAACGCGCCTCCGCACGACTCAAGCTGTCGAGTTCCCCGCGCAACGCAGCATCGTCGGGCAAGCCAAGGTCCGCATCGCTCGGCGCGCGCGTCGTGCCTGCCGGCGCCGCGCCGGCACCCACGCTCCCCGCCCCAGCCGATGCCGCCTTCAGTTGGGTGAGCATCTCGTCGTAGTCACGGCGGGCCAGCGCGGCCTCTGCCTCCTGCGCCTCGAGCTTCCGCTCCAGCACGGCCGCGCGCTCCCCGTGCTGCGTCTCGAATTTCGCGGCAAGCGCCTCGGTCTCTGCGTCCTGGATACCCGCCGCCAGCCCCTTGCGGCGCGTGGACGTCTCCAGTCCCTGCCGCTCGCCCTCGAGCTTGCGGCGCGTGATCGCCACGCCCTGCTCCAGGTCTTCGACGCCCAGCTTGGCCATCGCCAATGCGGCCTTCATGTCGTTGATCACCGCACGTCGGTCGCCCGGATGCACGCGGCCGCCCAGCAGGTCCTCAATGGTGGATTTCAGCGATTCAAACACGAGAGTATGGGCCGGTGGTCAGACAACGTGCGCGGCCGTGCACGACGGTCGCGCTCCCCCTAACATTACGATACTTCCACGCGCCGGTTCCCAGAATGCCCCGTCCGCTCGTCGCCCTGACCGCCAGCTCAACGCCGCCCGCCGGCCCCGGCCACTCCAGGCGCGTCCGTATCAACGACGCCTACGTGCGCGCGCTACAGGCCGCCGGCCTCGTGCCGCTCATCATCCCGCCCAGTCTCAATGACGAAGAGGCGCGCGCCCTCGTGGCCGGCGTCGCCGGCATCGTGCTCAGCGGTGGCGAGGATGTCGATCCCTCGACGTACGGCGCGACGCGCCATCCGGCCACGCAGCAGGCACACGCCGGACGCGACGCCAGCGAGTTCGCCCTCATTGCCGCGGCGCACGACGCGAAACGTCCCCTGTTCGCCATCTGCCGCGGCGTCCAGCTGCTCAACGTCGCCCTCGGCGGCACGCTCGTGCAGGACCTCCCCTCGCTGCGGCCCGAGGCCATCCGGCACACCTGGGATGACGCCCGGGACCAGCGCGTGCATGGCATCACCGTGCAGCCCGGCTCACGGCTGGCCGCCGCGCTCGGCACCACCGCGCTCCATGCCAACTCGATGCATCATCAGGCCGTCGACCGTCTGGCCACGTCACTGCGCGCCACGGCCCACGCCCCAGACGGCGTGGTCGAGGGCGTGGAGTTCGCCGGTGACGACTGGTGGGCACTGGGCGTTCAGTGGCACCCCGAAGAACTCACCGACGATCCGCACCCGTGGGATCGCGCGTTGTTCGCCGCCTTCGCGCACCAGTGCCGCCAATAGCGACCGGGCACCCCTCACCCCTCACCTGCACCCGCCACCCCGAACCCCTCACCCGCACCACCCCTCACCTGCACCCGCCACCCCTCACCCCTAACCATATTTCCAGTGTGCGCATTCTCCACCTAGACTCCGGCCGTGACTGGCGTGGTGGGCAGCGGCAGGTTTTCCTGCTCGCGGCCACCCAGCGTGACGATGGCCACGAACCGCTGGTGGTCGCCGCTCCCAACTCCCCGCTCGCCGGGCGGTTGAAGACCGTGGGCATCGCCAGCGCCGCTGTGGACATGCGCGCCGATCTCGACCTGTTCGCCATGCGCCGCGTGCGTCGGCTCATCACCAAGTGGAAGCCCGACGTCGTCCACGCCCACGACGCGCGCGCCCACGCGATCGCCCTCGGCGCCCTCGTGGGGGCGCACGTCCCGCTGGTCGTGACGCGGCGCGTCCCGTTCACACCAAAGGGGCGCCTCAAGTACGGCACGCGCGTCGCCCGCTTCATCGCCATCAGTGATGCCGTACGCGTCGCCCTGCGGGCCGGCGGTGTCGAGGATTCGCGGATCAGCACGGTCTACTCGGGCGTCGCGTCACCCACGCCCGGTACCCCCCGGGACTGGCGGCGAGAGGCTGGATGGCCCGCCGACACCCTGCTCTGCGGCGTCGTCGGTGCCATGACGGCTGAAAAGGGGATCGCCCGGCTCACCCAGATCGCACAGGCCCTCTCGCCCGACGTGCGAGCGCGGCTGCGCCTCGTGCTGCTCGGTGGCTCGGCCGTAGGAGCCGACGCCTTCGGCGGGGTACCGGCGTATCGCGCCGGCTTCGTCGACGCCATCTACGATGCCATGGCCGGCCTCGATATGCTCTGGCATCCGTCGGGGGCCGAGGGACTCGGCACCGCCGTCATCGATGCCATGGCGCTCGGCGTGCCACCGGTGGCCTTTGCCACAGGGGGGCTCCTGGAACTCGTGGAACAGGACATCTCGGGGCTGCTGGCTCCGCCCGACGACGATGTGGCGTTCGCCCGTGACGTCGAACGGCTCGCCACCGACCAGGCCTTGCGAGAGCGATTGGCCGCCGGCGGCCGGGCGCGCGCTGTCGCGTTCGACGTGCGCCGCATGGTCGACGGCACGTTCGCGGTCTACCACGCGGTCCTGGGATCCCAACTGACCGCCTGAGGGTATGCCCCGTAGACGCGCGCCCCGCCGCGCCGATACCTTTAGGTTCGGTGCCAAATACCTGGCCCGCTACGACCTCCCGTGCTCTACATCTGCATCCCCTCGCATAATGAGGCGCCCACCATCGGCGTCCTCCTCTGGCGGATCCGCAAGGTCTTCCGGGACTATTCGCGCGAATACGAGATTCTCGTATACGACGACGCAAGCACCGACGACACCACCGGCGCGCTCGCGCCGTACCACAAGGTGTTGCCGCTCACCGTGCTGCGCGGCGAGAAGCACCTCGGGTATGCGGGTGCCGTCGACGCGCTCTTTCGCGCGGCCGCCCAGCGCACCAAGTACCCGCGTCGGGATGCCGTCGTGCTCATGCAGGGCGACTTCACCGACCAGCCCGAGCAGCTGCCGGAGCTCGTGAAACGGTTCGAAGGGGGCGCCGATGTCGTGGTCGCCGAAACCGCGCCGATCACGTCGACGCCCGACGCCGTGCGCAAGCTCGCCACCTGGGCGCGCCGCGCATCGCGGCTCTGGCTCGTCCGCGCGCAGCTCACCGTGCAGGGCGTCTCCGACCCGTTCGGCACCTACCGGCTCTTTCGCATCACCGTGGTGCGTGACCTCGTGCGCGCCGCGGGCGATGGCCGCGTCACCGACGGCCCAGTGCGCGTAGCCAACCTCGTGCTCCTCCAGCGCGCCGCAGCCTTGGCGCGCCGCGTCGAAGCGGTGAGCGTCGAGCCGCGCTACGATGTGCGACCGCGCCCGACGCGCGTGCAGTTGTGGCCCGACCTCAAGGCGATCCTCCGCGCCGGCTGGGCGGCCCGGAAGAAGCGCGAGATCGCCACGGCGTGACCCGCATCGGGCGTGCGCTGCTTGGCGCCCTCGCCATGCTCCACGTCGCGCCTGTGGTCGGTCGGCTCGGCGCGCAGGGTGTGGTCGCCCTGCCCCCAGATGCCGCCACCGTGCCGTGGGCCGTCGGCGAGCGCTTCAGCTATGACGTCAAGTTCGGCTTCATCAAGGCGGGCTCCGGCGAGATGACCGTGGTGAGCCTCGAGTCGGTGCGCGGTCGCGTCGCCTGGCATGCCCAGTTCTCGGTGAGCGGCGGCTACCTCGGGCTTCGCGTCGACGACGTCCTCGAGACCTGGATGGACGCCGTCACGCTGTCCTCGCTCCGCTTCCACCAGGATTTCAGCGAGATCGGGCGTGAACGCGAGAAGCAGTTCGACATCTTTCCCGAGCGCGGTTCCTACATTCTGCACGGCAAGCCGGAAAAGCCGTCGGTCGCCGACCCGCTCGACGACGGCTCCTTTCTGTTCTTCATCCGCACCGTGCCGCTCGTCGTCGGACAGACCTACGAGTTCTTCCGGTACTTCATCCCCGACCGCAACCCGGTAAAGATCCGCGTGCTTCGCCGCGAACGCATCCGCGTCCCGGCCGGGAACTTCGACTGCATCGTGCTCCAGCCCATCATCAAGGCCAAGGGCATCTTTTCGGAAAATGGGCAGGCCGAGATCTGGCTGACCGACGACCACCGGCGCATCATGGTGCAGATGAAATCGAAGCTCCCGTTCGGATCGCTCAATCTCTACCTGCGCAGCGTCGCTGGCATCGACGCGCCCGAGGCGGCCAAGTGAGCACACCCCGCGAAGCCGATCTGTCCAAGGTGCGCACCGTGCCGGTCAGCGTGCGCCCAAACAAGGTGCGCGCGCAGGACTTCGCCGTGCCCCCCGCCGACGACCGCTCGTTTGCCGCGTTCGTGCGCTCGCTGCCGGACGTGCTGAAGGCGCAGGACTTCGATCGCGTCGTCGAAGCCGTGGTGCAGGCCAGGCGCGCAGGGCGCGCCGTCATCGTGATGCTCGGCGGCCACGTCGTGAAAACCGGCATCGGGCCGCTGCTCGTGGACCTCATGCGCCGCGGCATCGTGACCGACCTCGCCATGAACGGCTCGGCCGCCATTCACGACTATGAGATCGCCCGATTCGGCGCCACCAGCGAAGACGTCGCCGCCGGGCTGCGCGACGGCACGTTCGGGATGGCCGACGAAACGGGGCGCGGCCTCAACGACGCATTCACCGCCGGCATGAGCAACGGCTGGGGCATGGGCGAAAGCGTCGCCCGCGCCCTCGAGGCATCGCCGGCACTCCTGCATCCCGAGTTGAGCATCATCCTGCAGGCGAGGACGCTCGGCGTCGGCGTCACCGTGCACGCGGCACTCGGCGCAGAAATAATTCACCAGCACCCGGCAGCCAACGGGGCCGCCATCGGCGACACCAGCCACCGCGACTTCCGGCGGCTCGCCGCCAGCATCGAGCGGCTGCACGACGGTGGCGTGGTGCTCAACTGTGGCAGCGCGGTGATCATGCCCGAAGTGTTCCTCAAGGCACTGACCGTGGCGCGCAACCTGAACGACGGCCACCCCACCGGCTTCGTGACCTGCGACATCGACATGCAGCGGCACTACCGGCCGCACGTCAACGTGGTGCAGCGCCCCACGGTCGCCGGTGGCGCCGGCTACGAACTGACCGGGCACCACGAAATCATGCTGCCGCTGCTGGCGTGGGCGATCGTGGATGAAATAGACGGTAGACGGTAGACATTAGACGGTAGACGTTAGATGGTAGACGGGGATGTGAGCGAGGGGCGCGAATCCAGGATTCGCGCCCCTCTACCGTCTACCGTCCACCGTCTACCGTCTATTTGAACTTCTCCTCGATGCTCTTGGCCGTGTCCGGCATGAACAGGCGAAGGATCAGGTAGATGACCGCACCGACGATCGCGATGCGCAACGTCCACCCCAGCAGCACGAAGAACAGGGCGAACAGCACGCCAAAGAGCCCGAAAGCGACCTTCAGGGCGAACAGGCCCAACAGGGCGATGGCGCCAATGCCTAGGATGGTGCGGAGCATGAATACCTCGGTGCGAGTTCTGCAGGCCATACGAGCCAGCCACTCCTCGGGTTTCGGCACCTCGTCAGGATCGGACGATCCGGCCGGTGAGCCCTCACCGGAGCTGGCGGCCGTTGTCAGAACGCGGCGCCTGGCGACGACGAGAATAACATGCAAATTATTGCTAACCCTTAAACCTTGTTTTGACGGTTACTAGGTCTGGATATCCACGTAGCCGCCACTAGCTTCCCCTGTCAGCAGCCGGACGGTCCGGCAGAAAACGTCCTCTCGCCCCCGATGGAGCATGAGCGAGCCACTGTACCAGATCATGGGACGCCACCGGGCGGAACCCCTGCCCGAGCGCAAGCCGTCCTGGCTCAAGGTGAAGGCACCGGGGGGAGGCAACTACCTCCACCTGAAGAACCTCATGCGCGACCTGAAGCTCAATACGGTCTGCGAAGAGGCCCACTGCCCCAACGTCGGCGAGTGCTGGGAACATGGCACCGCCACCTTCATGATCCTGGGCGACGTCTGTACCCGCAACTGTGCCTACTGCGCCGTGGCGCACGGCCGGCCGCCCAAGTTCGACGCCGCCGAACCCTCGCGCGTGGCTGAAGCCGCCCGCACGATGAAGCTGCGCCACGTGGTCCTGACGTCCGTGGATCGCGACGATCTTCCCGACTTCGGCGCCTGGGCCTTCGCCGAGACCGTCCGGCTGATCAAGGCCGACAACGCCAACACGTCGGTGGAATGCCTGGTGCCTGACTTCCAGGGCAACGAGGATTCCATCCGCGCGGTGCTCGACGCCGGCCCTGACATCTACAACCACAATACCGAGACGGTGCCACGCCTCTACAAGAAGGCGCGGCCGGGCGGGCGCTACGAGCGGGTAATGGAGATCTTCCGTACCGCCAAGCGCATCGCGCCGCACATCCCCACCAAGACGGGGATCATCGTCGGCATGGGTGAGACCAATGAAGAGATCGTGGAGGTCATGAAGGACCTGCGCGCCGTCGACGTCGACATCCTCACCATCGGCCAGTACCTCCGCCCCTCCAACGACCACATCCTGCTGGACCGCTACGTCACGCCCGATGAGTTCCGCTGGTTCTACCAGCAGGGCATGGCGATGGGCTTCCGGCACGTCGAATCTGCCCCCCTCGTGCGCTCGAGCTACCACGCTTGGGAGCAGGTGCAGGCGGCGGGCGTCTAATCACTCCACACATGGCCACCAAGAAACGGACCGATGCGAAGAGCGCCAGCGACCCGGCGCTCGACCGCGAGATGTTGCACTCGATGCTCCTCCAGCGCCGCTTCGAGGAGAAGGTCGGCGAGGCCTACGCCCTCGGGAAGATCGGCGGCTTCTGTCACCTCTACATCGGGCAGGAAGCGGTCTCCACGGGCATCGTCGGGCAGCTGCGCCACGACGACTACGTCATTGGGACCTACCGCGACCACGGGCAGGCGCTGGTGCGCGGCATCACGCCGCGCGCGATCATGGCAGAACTCTTCGGACGCATCGACGGCTGCTCGCGCGGCAAGGGCGGGTCGATGCACCTGTTCGACCGCAACACGAACTTCCTGGGTGGCCACGGCATCGTCGGCTCGCACGTGCCGCTGGCGGCCGGCGTCGGTTTTGCCATCAAGTACCGTGGCGGCGACCAGGTGATTGTCTGCTTCATGGGCGACTCGGTGGTCAACATCGGGGCCTTCCACGAGGCGCTCAACATGGCGGCCCTCTGGAAGCTCCCCTGCCTCTTCGTGATCGAGAACAACCGATACGGCATGGGCACCTCCGTCGAGCGCGCCGCCGCCGTCGACGATCTCTCCAAGCGCGCCCTCGGCTACAAGAACATGGACGGCATCATCATCGACGGCATGGATGTGCACGCGGTGCGCGCCGCCTCGGCGGCCGCCATCGAGCGGGCCCGCACGGAATCGCTGCCGTCGCTGCTCGAAGTCCGCACCTATCGCTTCCGCGGCCACTCGATGTCCGACGCCGTCAGCGGCACCTACCGCCCCAAGGAAGAGCTGGAGGAGTACACGCGCCTCGACCCCATCTTTTCGCTCAAGGCGAAGATGATCGCCGACCGCGTGATGACCGAGAACGACTGGGACGCCCTGGAACAGGAGGTCGCGGCCACCGTGCTCGACGCCTGGGACTTCGCCGACCAGAGCCCGGAGCCGCCGCTGGCGGCCCTGTATGAGGATGTACTCGTGGACACGACCAGCTGATGCCGATCATCACCTACCGCGAAGCCCTGAACCAGGCGCTGCGCGAAGAAATGGCCCGCGACGACCGCGTCTACCTGATGGGCGAGGAAGTCGGCGTCTACAACGGCGCGTACAAGGTCTCGAAGGGCCTGATGGAGGAGTTCGGCGAGAACCGCGTCGTCGACAGCCCCATCGCCGAACTCGGATTCGCCGGCGTCGGCGTGGGATCGGCGCTCGCTGGCCTGCGCCCCGTCATCGAGTTCATGACGTGGAACTTCGCCCTGCTCGCCATCGACCAGGTGGTGAACTCGGCCGCCAAGATGCTCTACATGTCGGGCGGACAGTTCAACGTGCCCATCGTCTTCCGCGGCCCCAACGGGGCGGCGCTGCAACTGGGCGCACAGCACTCGCAGGCCTTTGAGAGCTGGCTGGCGCACATCCCCGGCATCAAGGTGGTGTCGCCGGGCACGCCGTACGACGCCAAGGGACTGCTGAAGAGCGCCATCCGCGACGACAACCCGGTGGTGTTCCTCGAGGGCGAGATGCTGTACAACACCAAGGGCGAGGTGCCCGAGGAGGAATACCTCATCCCGCTCGGCAAGGCCCAGTTGAAGCGCGAGGGGAGCGACTGTTCCATCATCACGAGCGGCAAGATGGTGCTGGTCGCCATGCAGGTGGCCGACCTGCTGGCCAAGGAAGACATCCACATCGACGTGCTCGACCTCCTGACCCTGCGTCCCATGGACGTCGGCGCCATCACGGCCTCGGTGCGCAAGACCAATCGCGCCGTCGTGCTCGAGGAAGGGTGGGAAGTCTGCGGCATCGGCTCGCAGGTGGTGGACTACATCCAGCGCGACTGCTTTGACGACCTCGACGCACCGGTCATCCGCGTGCATCAGGCCGACGTCCCCATGCCGTACGCCAAGGCGCTCGAAAAGAGCGCCAAGCCCGACGTCGCCAAGACGATCGCGGCGGTCAAGCAGGTCATGTACCGCTAGCCCACGTCTACCGTCTACCGTCTACCGTCTCCCGTCTCCCGTCTACATATGGCAACGAAGATCTTCATGGAAGCGCTCTCTCCGACAATGGAAGAGGGTCGTCTGGTCAAGTGGAACACGAGTGAAGGAAGCGTCGTGAAGTCGGGCGACGTCCTGGCCGAAGTCGAGACTGACAAGGCGGTGATGGAACTCGTGGCCCGCGGCAACGGAGTCCTGCGCAAGCAGCTGGTCGCCGAGGGAACCACCGCGCCGGTGGGAACGCTCGTCGGCGTGATTGCCGCGGCGGACGAGGACATCAGCGCGCTCATCGGTGGTGCAGCAGCGGCGCCGGCGGTGGTGGCAGCTCCTGCGCCGGTCGCCGCGGCGGCGGCTACCGTCGCTGCGCCAGCAGTGACAGTGGGTGTCGGCTCCACCAAGAGCTCTCCGCTGGCGCGTCGGCTCGCCAAGGACAGCGGCCTCGATCTCGGTGCCATCGAAGGGTCCGGCCCCGGCGGCCGCATCATCAAGCGCGACATCGAAGCGGCCGTAGCCGGCGGCGGCTCCACGGCTTCTTCTACCGTCAACCGTCCACCGTCTACCGTCTCAGATTACACCGACCAGCCGCTCACGCAGATCCGGAAGACGATCGCCAAGCGCCTCGGCGAGTCCATCGGACCGATCCCGACCTTCTATCTCACCGCCGAGTTCGACATGACACGCGCGGCCGAGATGCGCGCGTCGGCGGCGGCCCTGGGTGACGAGTTCAAGATCTCGTTCAACGACATCTTGCTGAAGGCCACAGCCACGGCGCTCGCGGCGCATCCCGAGATCAATGCGCACTGGCTGGGCGACAAGATCCGTTTCTTCAATCGCGTGCATCTGGGCATGGCGGTCGCCACCGATGACGGGCTCATCGTGCCGGTGCTCTTCGACGCCGACCAGAAGGGACTGCGTGAGATTTCACGCGAATCCAAGGAGCTCGCCAAGCGGGCGCGCGAGCGGAAGCTGAAGCCCGAGGAGTACACGGGCTCCACCTTCTCGGTGTCGAACCTCGGGATGATGCAGATTGACCAGTTCACGGCGATCATCAACCCGCCCGAGTGCGGCATCCTGGCCATCGGGGCGCTCGAGGACAAGCCGGTGGTCATCGACGGCGAGCTGGTGATCCGCAAGCGCCTGCGGGTGACGATGAGCTGCGACCACCGCGTGATCGACGGCGCCATCGGCGCCAGATTCCTGCAGGACTTGCGACGTATGATCGAGAACCCTCTCATGCTGGTGTTCTGACATGGCAAACTTTGACGTGATCTTCCTTGGCGGCGGCCCCGCCGGCTACGTCGGCGCCATCCGCGCCGCGCAACTCGGCCAGACCGTGGCCGTCATCGAGCGCGAGGGACTGGGCGGCACCTGCGTCCTGTGGGGATGCATCCCGGCCAAGGCGCTGCTCGAGGCGTCGCACATCGCGAACCGCCTGAAGCACGCGGCCGAGTTCGGCGTGAAGGTCGGCGACATCACGCTCGACTTCGGCGTCGCCATGAAGCGCTCGCGCGACGTCTCCACCAAGAACTCCAAGGGCGTCGAGTTCCTGTTCAAGAAGAACAAGGTCACCTGGGTCAAGGGGACGGGCACGCTCGGCGCCGGCAAGTCGGTGAAGGTCACGACGGCCGACGGAAAGTCCGAGACGCACACCGCCACCAAGGCGGTGGTGATCTCCACCGGCTCGCGCGTGCGCGGACTGCCGCAGGCGGGGCTCGAACTCAACAAGACGACCGTCATTTCGTCGGACGAGGCGCTGGTGCTGGACAAGGCGCCCACCTCGATCGCGATTGTCGGCGCCGGCGCAGTGGGCTGCGAGTTCGCCGACGTCTTCAACGCGTTCGGCAGCAAGGTGACCGTCATTGAAGTCCTGCCGCGCATCCTCCCGCTGGAGGACGAGGACGCCTCGGCCGAGGTGGCCCGCGCGTTCAAGAAGCGCGGCATCGAGGTGCTCACCGGCGCCAAGCTGTCGGGCACCAAGGTGGGCAAGGACAGCGTGACGATGACCGTGGAGGTGGGCGGCGAAAAGAAGGAGCTCGTCGTCGACAAGGTGCTGGTGGCCACGGGGCGTTCCGCCAATGTGGAGAACATCGGCCTCAAGGACGTCGGCGTGCAGCTCACCGACCGCGGCTTCATCAAGGTGAACGAGAAGCTCGAGACGACGACCAAGGGGATCTACGCCATCGGCGACGTGGCCGGCCCGCCGATGCTGGCGCACAAGGGCGAGCGCGAAGGGTTGGTGGTGGCCGAAGTGATCGCCGGCGCGCACTACCACCCGATCAACTACGGCAACATCCCCAACGCGACGTACTGCTATCCCGAAGTCGCGTCGATCGGGCTGACCGAGGCGCAGTGCAAGGAGAAGAAGCTCGACTACAAGGTCGGGAAATTCCCCTTCAGCGCCAACGGCCGCGCCCGCACGTCAGGCGAGACCGAGGGCTTCGTGAAGATCATTCGCGACGTCAAGTACGGCGAGATCCTTGGCGCGCACATCGTGGGCCCGCATGCCACCGAGCTGATCCATGAGCTGGTGGTGGCGCGCGAGAACGAGTTCACGGTGGAGGAAATCGATCTGGCCATCCACGCGCATCCGACGCTGTCCGAAGCGATCGCCGAGGCGGTGCTGGACTCGATGGGGAAGATGATACACGCGTAGAGGAAGAGCGCACGAACGCACGTTCGTGCGCTCTACTGTTTCGCCCTGACCGTCACGGTCGCCCCCGCCAGTCCCTCCGCCTCCGCGCGCAGGGTCATCGCCCCGCCCGAGCGCGGCGCGCGAAGGATCACCATCGCCAGGCCATGGAACACCCGGTGCTGCGCCGCACTCGGCGTCGGCCCAACGAACGGTTCGTGGTTGGTCGGATCGCCGTTGTCCACGCCCGCAATTGAGCCCGGGCCGGAGAGCGTGAAACGCACCGGCTGGTTGCCGTCGGCGCGGCTCAATCGACCGCGCGCATCGACCACGCGCACGGTCACATAG
>CANNKR010000021.1 GCA_947504615.1 Gemmatimonadota bacterium
GGGGTCTTGGCGGAGAGTACTGTCCGCCACGACCCCTTGAAGGTGTTGCCGTTGTCGTACTCCGTGGCCCTCTGTGCTACTCCGGTCTCCGTGTTGAAAGAACCGGTCTCCGTAGGCGCCGCGTGAAGTCCGAGTCAATTAACACGGAGACCGGAGTTGCGCGGAGGATCGCGGAGTACTGCAACAGAACAAATTTAAAGGGGTCTTGGCGGAGAGTACTGTCCGCCACGACCCCTTGAAGCATTTGCAGTTGTTGCTGTTGTTGTTCTTCTTGCTGTTACCATTGCCGTTGCAGTACTCCGTGGCCCTCCGTGCTACTCCGGTCTCCGTGTTAAAAATACAGAACCCAGAGCTTACTCGCGCCGGAACAGCCCCTTCATCTTGCCGAAGAATCCACCGCCTTCATCGATGACGCCGAGCGCATCGGGCGCTGCCAGGGCGTCGCCGAGTGCTGTGGAGAATGAGAGGACATCCGGGTACCGCGACTTCGGCGCGCGCTCCAGCGCCTTCATCACGATCTGCTCGACCGACGACGAGTACGTCAGCCCTGCGCGTGCCTTGTTCAGCGGCATCGGCGGTTGCGACAGCAGCTGCGTGAACATCTCGCGCGGCGTCTTGGCCGTGTACGGCAACGCGCCCGTCAGCAGCAGGTAGGCGATGGTCGCCAGGCTGTACTGGTCCGCCGCCGGGGTCACCACTTCACCCGACAACGCCTCGGGGGCGACGTACATCAACGTCCCCACAAAGAATCCCGCTCGGGTCAGGCGTTCGTCCGGGGAGGCGTCGGTGGACGTCGCAATGCCGAAGTCCAGCAACTTGACGCCGCGCGTAGCCGGATCGTACATCAGGTTTTCCGGCTTCAGGTCGCGATGCACGATGCCTGCGACGTGCGCCGCATTCACCGCCTCGGCGATCTGCTGCACGACGGTCGCCACTTCATCGGGCAACAGCGGCGCACTGCGCTTCGCGTACCCTTCCAGGATCTCGCCCGGGGCCCATTCGATGGCCAGGTAGTGCAACCCCTCGGGCGACTGGCCGGTTTCGATCGTTCGGACCACTTTCGGGTGGATCACCCGGGTCCCGAACGTGGCTTCGCGCACGAATCGCGCAACGGCTGTCCGGTCCTGTCGCAAACGTTCGCGCAGTACCTTTACCGCTACGGAACCATGTTCGGCATGCTCAGCCTTGTAGACGGTGGCAGTGCCACCTTCTCCAACACGGTCGAGCAAGAGATATCCGGCAACTGTCGTGCCGACGAGGGGGTCGCGAGCCACGTGGCGAACCTAGCGGCGATACACCATGCTGGCAAGCAATGTTCGTGATCTTCAGCGAACTTCGGGGGTATTGAGTAGATCATGCCGATGACTTCCCTGCACCTGAATGCCGCACGCCGAGTGGTCGTGGCGTCGCTGCTCGCTCTCCTGGTGGCCTGCGGGGGGCGCACCAAGCCTCCGGCTGGCGCCCCCGGTCCTGGGTCTCGTGGTGGCGCAGGCGCGCCCGCGCGCCCAACCAGCGCCCCCCCCGAGTTCGACGCCAACCGGCTGTACAATCAGATGGGCTTCCTGTCATCAGGCGCTCCCATGCCCTTTGTCGGGGCCGTGTCGTACTTCGCGGCTGCGCTCCCCGACTCCACCAACGTGAATGTCGGGCTCTCGCTCATCAATGCGGCGTTTTCGTTCACGCGTGACAACGACCGGTTCGTGGCGGGCTACACGGTCAGCCTGTCCATCCGTCAGGGTGGCGTGACCGTCCGGGACATCGAGGCGCACGAAACCGTGCGCGTAGGGGCATTCAAGGAAACCAGCCGCATCGACGAGAGTGTGGTCTTCCAGCAGGGGCTGACCCTTGCTCCCGGGCAGTATGCGCTCGCGGTGTCGGTGCGTGACGACGGAAGCGGACGCACCAGCAGGCAGGAGATGCAGCTGGCGGTGCCGCGCATAGGGATCGCCCGATCGCTTTCCACGCCGGTGCCGTTTCTCCAGGTGATCCCGCGGCGTACGCGCAGTGCGGTCCCCGATGTCGTGACCAACCCGCGTGCGACCGCTGTGTTCGGCCGCGATACGGTCATGTCGCTCTACGTCGAGGGATATGGCGAGGGCGATCAATTCCCTGTGGTCGTCGAAGTGCGCAGCGATGCGGGGCGCGTGCTCTGGCGGGACGCGGGTTCGTTGCCGCGCCGTGGCGACCTGTTCGGTGGTGTGGTCTACGTGCCGGTTTCGAAGATCGGGATCGGCGTTGGCGTCATCGCGATGTGGGCGCCGCAGGGGACCGATACCGTGCGTGCCCCGGTGTTCGTCGGCTTCGGCGAAGAACTGCCCGTGGCCAAGTACGAGGACATGATCTCGTACCTGCGCTGGTTCGCGCCGCAGTATCGGCTGAAGACACTGCGCGACACCACCGTCGAGGCGCGCCCGGCGGCCTGGGCGGCTTTTGTGAAAGCCACAGATTCCAGTCCGCTGACTGCCGTCAATGAGGACCTGCACAGTTACTTCGTGCGCCTGCTGGTTGCGTCCACGCGATACAAGGACGAGGGCGCGCCGGGCTGGATGACCGATCGCGGCAAGGTTTTCCTCGGGCTCGGCGAGCCGGACCAGGTCTTTGATCAGGGATTGTCGGGAATGGGCGACCGCGGACGGACGCAGGTGTGGGACTATCGCTCCCTCAGCATCCAGTTGGTCTTCTACGACCAGACGGGGTTCGGGCGCTGGCGCCTGACCAACGCCAGTGAGCTGGAGTTCCAGACGCAGTGGCAGCGGCGGGTGAGCCGATAGGCAGTTCGATCTTTGCGAGACCGGTTTCTTTCAACACGGAGACCGGAGGTGCACAGAGGGCCACGGAGTACGGCAACTGCTTTTCTTGGGGGCTTGTGCGGACGGTACTGTCCGCCGAGCCCCTTTGATTTTTGTTGTACTCCGTGGCCCTCCTGTTCCTCGTGTTCCTCCGTGTTCAACAAAACACAGATCTCAGCTTGAGGATCGGTTTCTTTTAGCACGGAGACCGGAGGGGCGCGGAGGGCCACAGAGTACCGCGAAATACTTGAAGGGGTGTGTGCGGACGGTACTGTCCGCCGAGCCCCTTTGAATTGTTGTCGTCCTCCGTGGCCCTCCTGTTCCTCCTTTTCCTCCGTGTTGAAAGAACCGAACCAGGCTTGGGGCACCGGCCCCGGCTTGACACCACCACCCGGACATCGTAGAACAAATAGGCGGGCCGACGGCCCTGTCGGCTGATACGCATCCCGTTCATCTGGGCGCTGGAGGCAGAAATGCTGAAGGGGAAGGTGAAGTGGTTCAACGACGCGAAAGGCTATGGGTTCATCCAGCAGGAGAGCGGAGAGGACGTCTTCGTCCATTTCTCCGCCATCGAGATGGACGGGTTCAAGACCCTGGCTGAAGGACAAACCGTCGAGTTCGAGCTGACGACCCGCGACAAGGGACTCCACGCTTCGAACGTCATGCGCGCCTGACGGCGCCGCGCCGGTTCGCGCCGCACCGAACGAACCACACACCGCACCGCACACCGCGCACTGCGCACCGTGCCACGGCCGCCTCCCCTTTGGGGACAGGCGGCCGCGATCGTTTCACCGCTCGTTTCACCGATCGTTTCGCTGGTAATCCCACGGTGCGGCGACCAACTTTCTCCCATGCCACGCCCCCAGGCCCCGCGCCTCTTTCTCGTTGACGGCTATGCGCTGATCTATCGCGCCTTCTTTGCCCTCGGCCAGCAGCCCCTGCGCAGCAGTCGCGGTGAAAACACGTCGATCGCCCGCGGTACCAACGACTTCATCACCAAGCTCATCGAAACACACAAGCCCGAATACCTGGGCTGGGTGCACGACAAGGGGCTGTCGTTCCGCCACGAGCTCTACCCCGCCTACAAGGCCACGCGCGAACGCCTCGATCCCGAGCAGCAGGTGGACTTCGACGAAGGCGTCGCCCGCGTCGAGGAACTGCTCGAGGCTTACAAGATCCCCATCCTCTCGCTCGAGGGATACGAAGCCGACGATGTCATCGGGACCATCGCACGCGAGGGCGCCGCGGCGGGCGTGAACGTGGTGGTCGTCTCGGGCGACAAGGACTTTGCGCAGCTCGTGCGTCCCGGCATCTGGATCCTGAACCCCTGGCACGGACGCCCCGGCGCGACCACCGAGAAGTGGTACGACACCGACAACGTGGCCGATCGACTGGGCGTCCCCGCAAATCGCGTGGTCGATTTTCTGGCGCTCAAGGGCGATTCATCCGACAACGTCCCCGGCGTGAAGGGCATCGGCGACAAGAGCGCCGTCGAGCTGATCAACAAATGGGGGCCGCTGGAAAACATCCTGGCCCACACGGATGAAGTCGAGCCGACGCGCGCACGCAACGCGCTCAAGGAATACGGCGCCAACGGTACGCTGTCCAAGGAACTCGTCACCATCCGCGAAGACCTGCCCGTTCCGCTCGAGCTCGACAAGCTCAAGCTCGAACCCCCCGACTGGGCGCGACTGCGCGACCTGTTTGTTCACCTCGAGTTCACGACGGCGGCGCGCAAGGCCGGGGCGCAGGTGGCTGCCGGTGCTGCTGCTGGCGCGGCTGCGGGCCTTGGTACCGATTCCACTGCGGGTTCCGCTGCACTCGACGACACGCCGCGCGACGCATCGAGCGCGGCCATCGTGCACCCGCCCGCCCCCGAGGCGCGCTACGTCACCGTCGACACCGTGCGTGCGCTCCACGCGCTGGTGCAGCGGTGCCGTGAGGTGGGAACCATTGCCGTGGACACCGAGACGGTGCTCGACGCGGGCGCGCCCCCCCTCGTGACACCAATGCGGGCGAATCTCGTCTCGATCTCCATCGGCGTCACTCCGGGCGAGGTGTACTACCTGCCCTTTGCGCATCGCGGCAAGCGGGCGAGTCAGGGGAGTCTCGACTTTGGTGATGCCCTGCCGGTCGTCGAGACGGCGGGCATCCGCAACTTGCCGCCGCTGCTGAGCGCCGAGGTTGCGCCGCTGCGTGAACTGCTCGAGGACGCGGCGGTGCGGAAGACGGCGCACAATGCCAAGTACGACCTGCTGGTGCTGCGCCGAGCCGGCGTGACGCTGCGCGGACTCGACTTCGATTCGATGCTTGCCAGTTATGTGCTCGACCCCGGGCGACGCTCCCACGCCATCGATGCGCTGGCGCTCGAGTTCCTGGGGCGCTCGATGACCGATTACACCGACGTCTGCGGCAAGGGGAAGAACGCCATCGGATTCGACGAAGTGCCGGTGGATATCGCGCGGGACTATTCGTGCGCCGACAGCGACGTGGCGCTGCAGTTGCGGACCCTGTTCATGCCGCGCCTTGCCGACCACCAGCTCACCGCATTGCTCGACGACGTGGAGTTGCCGCTGGTCGGCGTGCTGGCCGACATGGAGTGGGCGGGCATCACCATCGACCTGTCGTGGTTCGCGTCGCTCAAGGAGCGCTTTGCGCGCGAGCGCGGCGTGGTGGAGCAGCAGATCTACGAGGTGGCGGGGCAGGAGTTCAACATCAATTCCAACCCGCAGCTGCGCGAAATCCTCTTCACCAAGCTGGGGTTGCCGGTGAAGAAGAAGACCGTGACCGGGCCGTCCACCGACGCTTCGGTGCTGCAGGAACTCGCCGACGAAGGGCACGCCCTGCCGGGCCTGCTGATGGAATACCGCGAACTCGCCAAGCTCGAGAACACCTATCTCGACACGTTGCCGGCGCTCGTCAATCCACGATCCGGGCGCCTGCACACCTCGTTCAACCAGACCGTGGCGAGCACCGGGCGCCTGTCGTCGTCCGATCCGAACCTCCAGAACATTCCCATCCGTCGAGAGCTCGGAAAGGCGATTCGCCGCGGCTTCGTCCCGCGTCAGGGATGGAAACTGCTGGCGGCCGACTATTCGCAGATCGAACTGCGATTGCTGGCGCACCTGTCGCACGACGCCGCGTTCGTGGCGGCGTTCCGGGCGGGGGGCGACATCCACCGGCAGACCGCCTCGGTCATCTTCGACGTGCCGATCGATGCCGTGACCGGCGAGATGCGCGCGCGCGCCAAGACGATCAACTTCGCCACGATCTACGGGCAAGGCGCCCACGCGCTGTCGCGGCAATTGAAGGTCGAACACGCCGAAGCCAAGGCGTTCATCGACACCTATTTCGAACGGTTTGCCGGTGTGCGCGCATTCCTCGACAGCACCGTGGCGCAGGCCAAGCAGCGCGGGTATGTGGAGACCATCTTCAAGCGCCGCCGGTACATCCCCGAGCTGCAGGACCGCAATTTCAATATTCGGGCCTTTGGCGAGCGGACCGCGCAGAACTCCCCCATCCAGGGATCAGCGGCCGATCTCATCAAGGTGGCGATGATTCGCATTCACGAGTCGCTCCGGGGGTCGGGGCTCGCCGCGACGATGCTGCTCCAGGTGCACGACGAACTGGTGTTCGAAGTGCCCCCGGACGAAACTGAAGCGTTGCGCGCGCTGGTCGATCGCGAGATGACCACGGCCATCGCGCTCGACGTGCCGCTGGTCGTTGACATTGGCGTCGGGGACAACTGGCTCGACAGCAAGGCGTAAGCCGGAAACAGTTGCACCTTGCGAGGAATTTGGCGAAACAGGGCATCGTTTTTGGAATGGCCCCGTCGCGCCTTGCGCCTCAACCCATTGTTTCTTATACGTTTAGCTGGAAATCAGCACTGTGGCCCCAGCGTTGCTTTCTTTTGGGTCTGTCCGTCTTCCATGGGTAATCGCATGTCGGCGTTTTCTTGTGACATGCAACGCCATTAGTGCGCCATCCTGCAGCCCGCCAACCATGCCTGCACGTCGCCGCGGATTTACGCTGATCGAGCTGCTGATCGTAGTCGTGATCATCGGCATCTTGGCCGCGATCGCAATTCCGAAATTCCAGAACACCAAGGGCAAGGCAAACGCCGCTGCGCTCAAGTCCGACCTGCGAAACCTGGCGACGGCCCAGGAGGCGTATTTCTACGACAACACGTTGTACGCGTCGAGCATCAGCCAGTTGTCCTTCAACAACTCGCCCGGTGTGGTGATTTCGATCATTCAGGCGACGGGCTCGGGTTGGTCGGCGTCGGCCACGCACCCGGCGTCGTATCCGCTGACGTGCGCCCTGTTTCAGGGCAACGTGCCAGCCGCCACGCCGGCCACCGTCGAAGGGCTGATCGGCTGCCAGTAGTCCTGCCGGAGCCGCGGTGGCCCATCGTGCCGCCGTGGCGTGAATTCGATCGGCGTCTCCACGGGATGTTGCACGCCATGGACGGCGGCCTCTGGCTGCATCGCCACATCTGGCAGGGACGCGCCATGGCGCACCTCGTATCGACCGATCGCGCGCGACTCATCGCCGTGGCGGTCGATATATGTTTTCCGGTGGAGTGCCTGCAGTTCAAGCCGCTCAAGGATCCACGCACCAGCGTGAGACGCGATGCGTGGCACTTCGACCTCGGCGGTCCCTTCTTGCCACCACGCCCCTGATATGCGGTCGCTCATGCGACGGTACGCAATACCGTTCGTCACCCTCTGGGTGATGGCCTGTGGGTCGTCGGGCGCCGATCGCGCGCCGGCACCGGCGGACTCCTCTGCGGCATCCGCTGCTGTGACGGCGCGCAGCGATTCTGGCCTGGCCCCGATGATGTCGTGGCCCGACTCGCTGGGCGGTTTTCTGGCCGTAGCCAATGGATCCACGGGTGTAGCCCTGCTCTTCCGGCGCGACACGAGTGCAGCCGTGGATGGCATTGGCGTGGTGGGCTTCGACTCGGTGGCCACGCCGGCCGTTCTGCGTGATGTGCGGCCGGTGCCGTGTGCCGCACGCGCCCTGCTGCGCCTGTCGGACGCTCCCGGCGGATGGACCCTCGCCCTCGATGCCGCGCGCGCACATCCGTTGCTCGTGGATGCGCTCGAGGATCTTGCGCGTGCGGATTCACAGCGCGTCGTCGTGCGCATTCAGCGCGCGCTCAACACGCTGCCCGACACGGGCGCGGCCATGGAGTTCCGTGGTCTCCCGGTCGTCGTGCGCGACGTCTGGATAGTCCACACCCCCACAGGGCCGCTGGTGGTCGCGCGCGCCGCGCGTCTGCGCAACCTGGAAGCAACAGCCCACGAGGAACTGCGGTTCATCGTCCTGGATGGCGATCAGCCGCGCTACGTCGCGCGCGTGGCAGGGGATGAAGAATCCGTGGAGTCGTGGGAGTTGCTGGCAGCGCTGTCCATCCAGGGTCGTCCATGGCTGGCCGTCGCGCGCGAAGGCGTGGGTTCCATGCAACTGGAATTCGTGGCACTCGATGGCGTCACAGGGCGCTCCGTCTGGCGCAGCGATGCGCTGGCGTGCGTACGCACGACTCGGTGAGTTTGGGCTGGATCGGTTTTCTTCAACACGGAGACCGGAGGAGCGCGGAGGGCCACGGAGTACTGCAAAAAAACAATTCAAAAGAACAATTCAAAGGGGGTGTTGGCGCAGAGTACTGTCCGCCACACCCCCTTAAAAGTCGTTGCCGTTGCAGTACTCCGTGGCCCTCCGCGCGACTCCGGTCTCCGTGTTAAAAAAAACCGGACCCAGCCCAAACCACCTACCGTGCGTCGTCGTCGAGTGCTCGCCCCAACCACGCCGGTGCTGCCGCCCGTCGCTGCGTGCCCGCGAGCGCAAGCAACGTCAGCAAGTACGGCAGCGCCAGGAAAAGCTGATACGGCACTGGCCAGCCCAGTGACTGGAAGACGTACTGCAACTGACTCGCGGCGCCAAACAACAGCGCCGCTGCCGCGACACCCAGCGGCGACCATCGCCCGAGAACCACAATCGCGATGGCGATGAACCCTCGCCCCGCCGACATCCCCTCCGAGAACGTCCCCACCTGCGCCAGCACCAGTACGCCGCCGGCCAGTCCGCCCATCGCGCCACCAAACAACAACGCCCACCCCTGCACACGCGCCGGTGAAATGCCCGCCGCAAACGCCGCCGCCGGTCGTTCGCCCGTCGCCCGCAGTGCCAGCCCCGCGTGCGTGTGGGTGCTCCACCACCAAAGCCCCAGCCCCAGCCCATACAACAGGTAGGTGATCACCGGCTGTACAAAGAGCGCGCGCCCGAGAACCGGAATGCTCGACACCCACGGCAGCGCCTGCGGCCCCAGCGTGGGCACCGAGAGCGCCGCCCCCTGCGCGCCGTACAGGGCGCGATACAACGTGCCCGTGAGCCCGAGTGCGAGCATCGTCACCGCCGTGCCGGCGATGATCGTGTTGGCGCGCAACCAAAGCACCACCACCGCCACCACCGCGGCAGCAGCACAGCCCGCTAACGCGGCGACAACGAACCCCGCGCCCACACCACCCACCCCCGCTCCCACCAGCGCACCGAACGCCCCCGCGATGATCGATCCCTCGAGCCCGAGGTTGATGATTCCCGCGCGTTCAGCCACCAGTTCTCCGTAGGCGGCCAATGCCAACGGTGTCGCGGTGCGCACCGACGCCTGCAGGAAATCCCCAAGGACGTCGCTCATACCGACCTCCTCGGCGCACGCGCGCGGTCGAGGGCCAGCACACCCAGTACCACGAGTGCTTCGACCACGGTGGCCAGCACCGAGGGCACATTGGCGTCACGCTGCATGGCCGCTGCGCCCGCTTCGAGCGCGCCAAACAAGAGTGCCGTGCCGATGATCGCCAGCGGATGCAACCGAGCAAGCAGTGCCACCGCGATGGCGCTGTAGCCATAGCCCGGCGATATCCCCTCATATAACGCGAAGGTCACGCCCGTGGCCTCGCTGGCCCCTCCCAGCCCCGCCAGTGCGCCGCTCGCAATGAAGACCAGTGCCGCGGTGCGCGATGCATCAATGCCACCCGCGCTGCGCGCCGCACTGGCACTGGCCCCCACGGCGCGCACGCGAAAGCCAGCGGCCGTGCGCGTCAGGAACCACCAGAGCGCGATCGCCAGCGCGAGCGCCAGCAGAAATCCCAGATGCAGCCGATGTCCGTCCACCAGGGCGGGCAACCGCACCGACTCCGCCAGTTCGACCGTTTGCGGATACACCCGCGTCGGCTCCTGCAGCGGCCCGCGTACAGCCCACGACACCGTGTAGCTCGCCACGAAGTTGAGCATCAGGGTGCTGATCACTTCCAGCACGCCGAACTTCCATTTGAGCCATGCCGCGACGCTCGCCCACGCCGCACCGGCCATCGCACCGGCGATCAGCACCAGGGGCAGGGCCAACGGACGCGGAAGCCCGCCCACCATCAACCCGACCGTCACCGCCACGGTGGCGCCCGCGAGCAGTTGTCCTTCGGCGCCGATGTTCAGCACGCCGGCGCGAAACGCGAGTCCCACCGCGAGCCCGACGAACAGCAATGGTGTGGCGCGCACCAGGGTGGCCGAGAGTACCGCGTACGGGCTGCCGAACGCGCCGTCCCAGAGGGCGGCCAGTGCGCGCGAACTGTCGTAGCCGCCCGCCAGCAGCACCGCGAACACGGCGGCGACGATCACCAGCACCGTGACCGCCGAGATGATCCATCGTATACGCGATGCCTGCATCACGTCGCGCCCACCAGCGCATCGGGCTCTGCGCCCATCTTTGCGCCGACCATCGCAGCGGCGACAGCCGCGTGCGCAACCGGCACTTCGCGCAATCGCCCTGCGAACATCACGATCATGCGATCGACCATCGGCAACAGATCGTCGATGTCACCCGAATAGACCACGACGGCGCTGCCGCTGTCTGCCGTGTCGCTCAACTCGCGCAGCACATGTTCCGCGGCGCGAATGTCGAGTCCGCGCACCGGATTTTCCGCCACCACCAGCGATGGCCGGTCGTGCAGTTCGCGCCCGAGCACAAACTTCTGCTGGTTGCCGCCCGAGAGCGCGCCGGTTGCGGTCGTCACGGACGGGGTGCGCACGTCGTGGCCCTGCACAATGGCGCGCGCCTGCTCGTGCAGTGCCGCCCACGGCATGCGCCCCGTGCGCGCTGCGGCGCTGCGCAGCGCCAGGTTTTCGGTCAACGAAAATTCTTCGATCACGGCGTCGCGCAGGCGATCTTCGGGCACGAAGCCAATGGTCGCCGGCAGTGTCGCGCTTCCAGCCGAAGGGGTCAGGCGGCCGGCGAGCAGTCGAATGAGTTCGTGTACCCCCGATCCCTCGACACCGGCGACGCCGATGATCTCGCCGGCAAAACAGTCCAGCGTGGCCGGGTGCACGCGCACGATGCCGCGCGCGTCGAGTACAGTGGCTCCATCGAGCGAGGCCACGCGTGCGCCGCGTGAACTACGGGTGGCGTGACGACCCGGCTGCGCGGCGTCCTCGCGGCGCTCCTCTCCCGTCAGCGCGCGCACCACGGCGCCCACATCCAGTGTCGCCGCAGGCGCGCTGAGCACGGCGGCGCCGCGGCGCAGCACCGTGACGTCGTCGGCAATCGACAACGCTTCCTGCAGCTTGTGTGTCACCAGCACCGCGGTGCCACCGTCGGCCACGAAGCGTCGCAGCCAGCTGAACAGTTCTTCCGATTCGATCGGCGTCAGTACGGCCGTCGGTTCATCGAAGATCAGTGTGCGTGCGTCGCGTGCCAGCGCCTTCAGTATCTCCACGCGCTGTTGTGCACCCACGCCAAGCGACGCGATGCGTGCCGATGGGTCCACCCCCAACCCCGTACGCTCTGCGAGCGCCTGTACTCGTGCGGCTTCCTCGTGCACACGAAACAGCCCGTGGCCGCCCAGGGCGATGTTCTCCGCGGCCGTCATCGCGGGGACCAGCGTGAAGTGCTGGTGCACCATGCCCAGCCCGCGACGAATGGCGTCGGCGCTCGACGACAACGACACCGGCGCACCATCGATTTCCACGGTGCCGGCGTCGGGCTGGAGCATCCCGAACGCAATGCGCATCAACGTGGTCTTGCCCGCCCCGTTTTCGCCGAGTACCGCGTGCAGCGTGCCACGTCGGACGACAACCGAGGCGCCGCTCAGCGCCTCGGTCACCCCGAACCGCTTGGCAATGCCGCGCAGGGCGAGGGCGGTGTCGCTCACAGCCCGGTGGGAGACGCCACGAAGCTCCACGGCACGCCGGCGCGTTCGCCCAGCCATGTGGCGAGCGCCCTCACGCCGGTAGTCTCGGTGGCATAGTGGCCGGCGTACACGATGACGAGTCCCTTCTCCTCGGCGTCCACGGCACTCCAGTGCGGCCCTTCGCCGGTGATGATCGTGTCCAGGCCACACTCCACCGCCTCGCGCATCGTGTCGGCGGTGATGCCTGCGCCGGTCACCACACCCCAGCGGCGTGTGCGACGCCCGGCCTCGGCGGCCGAAGCTATGGCGTGGCCGCCATGGCTGCGTGCGAATTTATCGCATGAAGCTACTAAATCGGCCGTTGCCAGATCGGCAGTGCCCTGCACACCGCAGAAGATGCTCTGGTGACGGGCGAATCCACCCGACGGAGCAAGGCCCAGTTCACCGGCCAGCAGGTGCGAGTTGCCCAGCGTTTCGTGCGCGTCGAGCGGCAGGTGCGCGGAGTACAGGGCAATGTCGTGTGATAGCAGCAGTCGCACGCGCTCCAGGTGCGGGCCCGTGAGCGGCTGCAGCCCGCCCCAGAAGAGGCCATGGTGAACGACCAGCAGGTTGGCCTTGGCTTCGATGGCGCCGGTGATGGTGCGGAGCGAGCAGTCCACGGCGGCGGCGATGCGCGTTATCGGCGCCCGGTTGTCCACCTGCAGGCCGTTGAGGGCGTTCGGATAATCCGGGGTTTCCCGGCAGCGCAGCAACGCATCGGCCAGCTGCGCCAGGTCTATGGCAGTGCTCACGGATTCCCCGTTGGACGCGGTGGAAAGGACAGCGAGAAGGTTCCATCTCTCATGGCGCGCGACAGGGAATCGACCATGTGGAGCGTGCGCGCCGGGATGACCGGCAGCAGGGCGGGGTTCACCACCCACTGCATCACCTCGCTCTTCATGTCGAGCGTGATGACGCGGGGCACGAAAGTGCCGGCCTTCACTTCGCGCGCCACGGCGATGAACGCGTGCGGCAGGTCGATCATCACGGAGCCGAGTGTTACTGATGGGGCGACGCCGTTCTGGTTGGAGTTCGAACCGATGACGTAGACGCCGGCTGTTTCCTTGGCCGCCTGGAAGATGCCCAGTCCTGCCGCGTCGGCGTTCTGGTAGATGACGTCCACCCCTCGCGCCATTTGTGCGAGGGCCTGTTCCTTGCCGGCGCCTGCGTCGTCCCAGTTGCCCAGGTACGCGGTGACCACCCGCGCCTTGGGGTTGACGGCGTGCACGCCCGCGGCAAAGGCGGCAAAGCCGGACTTGACCGGCGGCAGCTCCGTGCCGCCAATGCACCCGACAATGCCCGTCTTGCTCACGCTCGCCGCCACGAGGCCTGCCAGATACGACGGCTGCTCGAAGGCGAACGACATGGCGGCGACATTGGCACTCGTGCGGGTGCCGCCGGTGGTGATGAAGACCGTCTGTGGGAACGCGGGCCCCACGCGTGCGGCGGCGTCCTGAAACTCGAAGCCGTGGCCAAAGACGAGCGAATACCCCTTGGCGCCGTACTGCCGGAAGTTCTCCTCGAACTCCGCAGGCGTCTTGGTCTGGATATGACTGACCGATGCGCCCAGTGAATCGCGAATGCGCAGCAGGCCGTCATAGGCACCGCCGTTCCACGACTGATCCGAGATGGGACCAGGCGTCAGCAACGCGACGCTGAAGGCACTGTCGGCGCCAGTTGCAGGCTTATCGGCCGATTTCTGCGGTGCCGAGCAGGCCATCGTGATACCAACAGCAATGTTGATAACCACGGCCAGGATCCGCGAATGTGCGTAGTCGGCTATTCGAAAAATATTATATGACAACGAGTTAACAGGTAATTGGAAACATATGAAACAGATGAAACCAGTGCAGGGTATTTGTTGATAACCGGTGTGGCGAGTTGAAAATTGGCGCCGGCCGTTCCTGGGGCCTGTTATCTGGAGCTTGTTACTTGGAGCCAGTAATCTGGAGTCAGTAATCTGGAGCCAGCTACCTGGAACCCTGTGCTGCCGGAGAGCTGGCCGTCTTGATGCCCTGCATGTGCACGGCCCCGTTGATTTGGGCACCCTCCATGACGACGATCGATTTGGTGTCGATGTCGCCGTTGACCACCGCCGAGCTTTGCAACTCGAGTCGCTCGTTGGCGACGATGCCGCCGTCCACCGTTCCGCCAACCACGACTTCGCCGGCGTTCACGTTGCCGTGAATAACGCCGCTCTTTCCGAGCATCAACTGTCGTGCGCCGACGACGGATCCTTCTATGCGGCCATCGATCTTGAGCGTGCCGGTCGTCTCGATATTGCCGATGATCCGCATGCCGGCGGCAATGATCGAAAGCGCCGCCTCGGCCGCCCCGGCGCGGGCATCGCCCTTGTCGCCGTCCTTTCTGAGCAGTGACATCGAGTCTCCTTGGTCAGCGCGTGGGCGCGCGTGACGCGTTCGGTGAGATGGCGCTGGGCTTTGGTGTGGCGGCGGCGCCCGGGTTCGGTGCAGTGGTCGCTGGCTTTGGTGCGACGGGCGTGGATGGTGTGGCAGTGCCCGGCTTTGTAGCTACGCCCGGTTTCTGCGCCGAGACGGTTGTCTTTGGAACTGCTACCGCCGCCGCGGGCCGAGTGGAGGCGCTGAGCATTTGCTGCACCTGATCGTATCGTCTCTGCACCTGGTCGAGCGTGGCCTGCAGGGTGTCGATCTTTGCGGCATCCCGTTCCAGATGCGCCAGGCGCGTGGTCAGGAACGGTACGCGTGCCGTCTGAATGAAAAAATAGCCCCAGCTGACAACGCCGACGGTGAGTACCACGGCAAACCATCGTGACACCAAGAGTCGCAGCGCCTGCACCTGCCAGGGACGCAGCACCATCGTGCGATGGGCAAGTCCGTTTTCCCGCTGGACATGAATGAACATGCTGCCCGATCCGCGGTCGAACACGTCTCCGTGGCGCTGCTCGCTGGATGCGTGCTCGGGGGCGCTCATGCAATACCCCGGTCTGCGCTGCCCAGCAACAGTTCGAGCAAACGCGACAGGTCTTCGTTGGAGTAGAAGGCCAGGCGCACTTCGCCCTGCGCCTTTCCGCTGAGCGCCAGCTTCACGTCGGTCTGGAAGCGGCGACGCAGTTGCTCTTCAATGAGTCGTGCTTCGGCGGGCCGAGCGTCGCCGGGCTTTGGCGTGACACCGCCACCCTTCCCCCCTTTGCGTCCGCCGGTCGTTTCGCGTACGCGCTGTTCGACTTCGCGCACGCTCAGCCCTTCACTGATCACGAGCTTGGCGAGATCAGCGATACGAATGTCATCGCCCAGTGACAGCAAGGCGCGCGCGTGCCCCAGGGAAATGGCGCCTTCGCGCACCTGGCGGCGGACCGAGGCCGGCAGTCCCAACAAGCGCAGCATGTTCGCCACACTCGAACGATCCTTGCCGACGATGTCCGCCGTTTCCTGCTGCGTGAGAGAGAACGAGGACATCAGATGCTGATAGCCTTCCGCCTCTTCCATGGGATTGAGATCGCTGCGCTGCAGATTCTCGACGAGCGCGAGCGTCAACAGTTCCTTGTCGCCGATCTCCTTGACGATGGCTGGAATGTCGGTCCATCCCAGACGCTGCGCAGCGCGGAAGCGCCGCTCACCGGCGATGAGTTCGTAGCCGATGCCCGATGGTGCGGGGCGAACAGTGACCGGCTGCAACAATCCGTTCACGCGAAGACTGGCCTCGAGGTCGGCGAGCTCGTCCTCGCGGAACTCCTTGCGGGGCTGCATCGGATTGGGCCGAACCTGAGAGACCGGCAGGCGACGCAGTCCCTCACGATCCGCCGGGGTCCTCGGCGTTGATTCGGTACGAGTCGAGGGGCGATGTGCGAGTAAAGCCTCGAGGCCCCTGCCCAAACGCGGTTTATCAGCCATTTTGGTCTTATTGTGTTGTTATAGTGCTTCTATGATGGCGCTAAAGTATCTACTTATTTGAAGATTCGCTGGCGGTGCGTTCGATCAATTCCTTGGCGACACCCATATACGCCTGTGCGCCCACCGAGGCGAGGTCGTACAAAATGATCGGTTTTCCAAAACTCGGCGCTTCTGCCAGGCGAACGTTTCGCGGTACGATGCTCCGAAAGACCTTGGTGCCGAAGTACTCGCGCGCGTCGGCTGCGACCTGCCGAGAGAGATTCAAGCGCGCATCGTACATCGTGAGCAAGACGCCATCGATACCCAGCGAAGGGTTCACGCCCTGCTGTACCCGAGTGACCGTGTTGAGCAGCTGGCTCAGTCCTTCCAGGGCGTAGTATTCGCACTGCAGGGGAATGAGCACGGCGTCTGCCGCCGCCAGCATGTTGATCGTGATGAGACCCAGCGACGGCGGGCAATCGATGAGCACGAAGTCGTATTCGCGCTCCACCCGCTCGAGCGCTCGCCGCATCGACAGTTCGCGGTCCTCCTTGTCCACCAGCTCGACTTCGGCGCCAGCCAGATCCGGCGTGGCCGGGAGCACGCTCAGGAAGCGGAACTGCACCTCGTGAATCACGGCCTGGTCGATGGTCGACGGCTCGAGCAACACGTCGTACGTCGTCAGGCGGATCTCGTCCCGAGGCAGCCCGATGCCGCTGGTGGCATTCCCCTGCGGATCGCCGTCTACCAGGAGCACGCGCTGTTCGGCGGCCGCCAGGCTTGCGGCCAAGTTCACGGCAGTGGTCGTCTTCCCGACCCCACCCTTCTGGTTTGCAATGGCAATGATTCGAGCCAAGATCGGTACAGCTCCACCTGGGGTCCGACGGGAAAGACAACGGGAGGCCGAATATTGGCCTCCCGCCACCGCAATTGCTAGGAGAAGTGTTCCACGTGGAACATCTCTGCCGGTTTTCAGGCCCAGCGGCCCAATGGCTACATCTTGATGGCCCAGCGCACCGTCACCGTCTCCACGACCTTGATCTCTCCTGGGTTCACGGGCGTGGGCGCATCTGCCATGGACAGGCGTGAGCTCTTTGCCATCACCATTCCCATGAGCATTGGCTCCTCAGGGGGCGCGTTCGCCATGATCTCGAGCAGCGCTCCGAGTTGATAGCCTGCAGCCTTCGCCATGACCTCCGCATCCAGCTTGGCAGCGATTACCGCCTTGGCGAGTGCGTCCCGTCGGGCCTCACTGGCCTTGGACGAGTAGAAGTTCAGCCCACCAATGCCCGTGGCCCCCTTGGCCAGCCCCGCATCAACCAGGATCCCGGTCTGCTCCAGCTTCAGCACCTCCACCCGAACCGAGTTTCTGGCCACGTAGCCGGAGACCTTCGGCGGAAGCCCCTGGCCGGGGTACACCATCTCTGGCGAGACCTGGAGATTGGCGGTCTGCAGTTGATCTGCGGCGACACCCAACCGCTGCAGGGTGTCGAGCACGGCGCGCTGCCGCCGGCCGTTATCAGCCGCCGCCGCGGCGGCCGAGGCGGCCCGGGTCTCGACGGTGAAGAGGACCTGCGCGCGGTCGGGTTTTACTTCCACCTCGCCTCGGCCGGTGGTCACTACCTGCGGAACGGGAGGCGCGGCCTGCTGCGCAGAGGCAACGGCCAGAGGAAAGGCACCAAAGAGCGCAGTCAGCACGCCAGCGCGCACGACTCTGACGGCAGCTAACAGCCCTTGGCGGGGATTGATCTGCTTTAACACGGACCGTGATAACGACGCAGGCAACGCGGGTCCGGTTCGTTCAACACGGAGACCGCGGCCCTCCTGTTCCTCGTTTTCCTCCGTGTTACACAAACCGATCCCAGCCGAGTCCGGTCCTTTCAACACGGTCTCCGTGTTGAATAACGAGGGCACCATCGAGGCCTCCAGTCAAAAGAAATCGTGTTTATTAGTAGCAAATAGATACTAAATAACGGCTCAAATCACGCGTTTTGGGCTTCTGGGCATCGATATTCCGGCTCCAGGAAGCCGCCTGCGGCCCTCGGGAACGGATTCAGCGTACAGAACGCCAGGCGGCGTACAACGAATCGCGGTTCAACGGCCGGTACTCCAGTGGGGCATCGACCTCGGATCCCGCGCGCTTCATAAGAAATACACGCCGCTCGGGAAACTGTGCCAGCAGGAGCGAGTCGCGTCCCTGCAGATCCCTCGCGTAGATGTTGCCGCCGGTCGTGATCAGCTGCAGTGGTGCGAAGTGCAGGAAGCCCGCGCGATCGTCGGCGATGCGTTGCTGGCAACTGGACGGATACTCCAGCCCCGGCCGCATCCGCTCCGACGGATCGGGTGTCAACGTGCTCTTCATCACGAAGGATGAGTCGCGGGCGAGCAACGCGTCGAGGCGCGCCTCCATGGCCGCACCGCGTGTGCCGTCACGCTCGAGCGCGGAAATTTCGAGCTCAAGGTTGCAGGCATCGATGCCGCTGTAAAGCAACTCGGTATGTGGCCGCGACACGCCGAGTGCCCACAGTCGCGCCATCAACTGCGCCCCCCAGCTCTCGCGCACAAAGACGAGAGCGTTGGATACACCTGCCCGTTCGGCCGCGCGCGCGTAATCCACGCGCATCGACGTGAGCCCGGCGCGATAAGTCGCCACACGCACCGGCAGGTTGAAGATCAGGGCGCCCACCACCCCGAAGCCAAGAGCGGCGGAGACCGCGGCGCGCACGGGCGGTGACGGGAATCTCACGGCGACGAGGCGCGGAATGCGCGCGGTCCACAGCACGAGCACCGGCAGCAGCGGTATGACGAAGCGGGGGCCAAGAAAATACCCGTCGTGCCAGTACAACAGGTAAAACAGAATGACCAGCGCACCAGACGACAACAGGAATCGATCGATCGCGTCCACTCGCCTTGCGAGGAACAGCGCGATCACCGGCAGCAGCAGCGACGGAAACGGTGTCTCGAACAAATAGCTCTGCAAGCGCCACTGGTAGAGGCTCGCCAGTGCCAGCCCCCGCAACGGCGTGTGCGGCGGCCCCCACGGTGCCGCATGAAAACCGAGTCCGTGGGTGGTGCCCCAGAGCACCTCGTAGCCGAAGAGCAGGGGATGGCCAGTCGTCTGCAGGTTCACGTACATCATCGCCGCAAACGGAATAGCCACGCCGATGCCAGCCGTGACGTTCTCCATCCAGCGCTGCGGGGACCGTCCACCGCGCACCACCAGCCAAATGGCCGCCGGCAGCGCAAAGGCAAATGCATCGAGGGGACGAATGGTGGCCGCGGCGCCAAGGCCGATTCCAAGCAGCAGCGCCGGCTTGAATGCCGGAGCGCCATCGCGTGACACCAGGCGAATCAGTGCGACGATAGCCACCAGGATCCACAGCAACGCCGTGACGTGATTCATGTGCGTCCCGAACATGAAGACGCCAAACGGCGTGCAGGCAAAGAGCAGCGTGGTGCCGAGGACCCATCCGTCTCCGGCCGCGGGTTCCGCCGCCCGCACCACCTGCGCAAAGAGCCAGACGCAGAGCGCCCCACAAATGGGCCCCACCAGCCACGGTGCGCCGCCGAGTACTCCGAGCCAGAGCATGAACGGCCCGCCCGGGGGGAACTGCGAATAGACCCGATCGCCGATGTCGACGAGATGCAGGAACGAGAAGAACTCGCGATGCGCGGGGGCCGGCGCCCAGAGGCGCCACTCGGCGTACCGCTGGGCCTGCCACAACTGGGAGAGTTCGTCGATCTGCAGCGGATGGCGCGAAGCGATGACCGTAGCGACCAGCGCGTAGAGCATTAATGCGCCAATTGCTACTAATCCAACGCGCATCTCCAGGCTCCACGGGTGCGCGCGCCGGGCCTTGAACGACGGCCAATGACCGCGTCGGGCGGCGAGCCAGGCCAGCGTGGCGATGCCCAGGGTCAGCAGCGACCCGGTGCCCCACTCGCGCAGTTGCGCCGCGAGGCCCGGCATCTCGAGGCCGACCTTCAAAAACGACGCGAACGGAATGAAGCCAAGGACGAGCAGGACAATGGCCGCCACGCGGGCGATGGTGACGCCGGTGGAGACTGACGTGCCGGTAGGGTCCGAGGTTCCGCTGGGCGCGTGGTGACTCATGCGACGTCCACCCGTGTCGTTCCACGCTGACGGCGCCAACGCTCGACCTCGAGGACGAGGTTCTGCAGGTCAGCCGGACTGATGCCTGACAACCGGGACGCCATGGCGAGCGAGGAAGGGCATCGCAGGGCGAGCTTCTGTCGTGCCTCCAGCGACAACGACGTCATCTCGGCGTACGGGAGATCCGGGGCCAGCACGACGTCGCCCATGCGGCGCAGACGCACCGCCGCGGCGCGTTCACGCGCAAAGTACCCGTAGTACTTCATCTCGAGTTCCGCAGTGATCACGGCCTCGCCCGTCGGTGCGTCAGCGACACCGAGGGTGGAAAAAAGCTCGGCGAGCGAAATCTTCTGGCGGCGGGCGAGTTCCAGAATGCGTACAGCATGCACGAGAGGCGCCGATCCCGAACGCTCCAGCAGCGCCAGCACCTGCTCGGGCCGGACACTGGTCTCGGCGGCCAGGTGCGCGGCGCGATCCTCGTCGTCGATACGAGTGTCAATCACCCGGCGTTCGTCATCGGTGTAGAGGCCCAACGCGATGCCAATGGAAGCGAGTCGCCGGATGGCGTTGTCCTGCCGGACCGTCAGCCGGAACTCGGAGCGCGACGTGAACAGGCGATACGGTTCGTCCACGCCCCGCGTGACGATGTCGTCGATGAGGACGCCGACGTACGAGTTGTCGCGCCCCAGCACCAACGGCTCGCGCCCAAGCACGGCGAGCGCGGCATTGAGCCCCGCCGCGAGTCCCTGCCCTGCCGCTTCTTCATACCCCGTGGTGCCGTTGATCTGCCCGGCGAGATACAAGCCGGGAATCTGCCGCACGGCGAGCGTTGGATCGAGCTGGGTGGGCGGGTAATAGTCGTACTCAATGGCGTAACCGGCACGCGTCATCCGTGCCTGCTCCAGCCCGGGCACGGCGTGCAACATCTCGAGTTGCACATCGGCCGGCAACGACGTGGAAAGTCCGTTGACGTACAGCTCGTGCGTGTCGAGCCCTTCGGGCTCAAGGAAGATCTGGTGGCGCACCGCATCCTTAAAGCGGACGATCTTGTCCTCGATGCTCGGGCAGTAACGGGGACCGCGTGCCTCGATGGATCCGCCGTACATGGCGGACAACCCGATGTTGGCGGCGACGACAGCCTTGGCTTCCGCGCCGGCATATGTAATCCAGCAGGGCAACTGCGGAAGAGGAAAGGATGCCGACCGTGATGCGACGTCCGTCTCGAACGACGACCATCGGTAGTCGAAATCCTCGAGCTCGCTGCGCTGTTCGGTGCACCTGCTGTAGTTCACGCTCTGCCCATCAATGCGCGGCGGAGTGCCGGTCTTGAATCGGCGCACCTCGAGCCCGACCTCGGCCAACTGCTCCGAGAGGTGCGTGGTGGACAGCTCGCCGGCGCGGCCACCGGCGAGCTGCGTCGTGGTACCGATATGAATGGTGCCGCGACCGAACGTGCCGGTGGTCACCACCACGGCGCGCGCGCTGAAGCGATGATGATCGAGTGTTTCGATGCCCGTCACGCGTCCGTGGTCGAGCACGAGCCGGGCGACGGTCCCCTGGATCGTGGTGATGTTGGGGTGTGACTCGACCAGCGCGCGGACGGCGTGACGATACAGGGTGCGATCGCACTGCGCGCGCGGCGCCCAGACAGCGGGCCCCTTGCCGCGGTTGAGCATTCGGAACTGGATGGATGCCCGATCGGTGGCGCGCCCCATGACGCCGCCCAGGGCGTCCACCTCGCGGACGACGGTCCCCTTGGCGACCCCGCCGATGGCGGGGTTGCAGGACATCTGCCCAATGGTCTCGAGGGAGGTCGTGACGAGCGCGACCCTGCAGCCGAGGCGGGCGGCAGCCACCGCGGCTTCGGCGCCGGCATGTCCGCCACCGATCACGATGACGTCAAAGGAAGAGTCGTTGCGCATGGGGGCCACGCGAGAAATGTACGGTCAGCCGCGGCGAAGCGGCATCGTGGGAGCGACCCGGCGCATTAGATTTGCGGCATCCCTCAGACGGACCAGTGCATGCCGATTTCCATTCCGCACGACGCCCCGACGCTCCTTATCCGCAAGCGCGCCTTCGAGCAGCACGCCTTGTCGCGCGCGGATTTTGACGTGAGCCTGCACCTGACGGCCGACGAGTTTCGGGTGGAAGGCGACCTGGTGGTGATCGGCCCGGTTTACGACGCAGAGGCGCTGGCGGCGGTGATTGCCGACCTCGAGGGGCGCGGGCTGGTGTACTTCGACGATTACTTCGACCTGAGCGGCAACTGGCCGGAATGGCTGCTGATGTTCGCCATGGCGACGCGCGAGCCGTTCACGGACTTGCCTGGGGTTTGAGGGCATTTAACACGGAGACCGGAGTAGCACGGAGGGCCACGGAGTACGGCAACAAATTAAGGGGGTCGTGGCGGAGAGTACTTCCCGCCACGACCCCTCAAAGTTGTTGCCGTTGCTGTACTCCGTGGCCCTCTGTGCTACTCCGGTCTCCGTGTTAAAAAAATACGAAACCAGCGCCCTAAAGAACTACTTCAGATTCTTCCGGAAGAACGCGAGGGTCAGCGGCCA
>CANNKR010000022.1 GCA_947504615.1 Gemmatimonadota bacterium
GGCGGGGAGATCTTCCCGCCGAACCCCCTTGAGTTTTTGGCCGTCCTCCGCGGCCCTCCGGCCCCTCTCCGTGCCTCCGTGTTGAAGGACACCACACCGGACGTGGGCGCACCTGACTTGTCGCAAGTGGCGACGGCCCATAACTTTCCGCGTGTTCTCCGCCCGCCTTTATAGTTGTCCGCCCCCAAGCCGATCGCGCCCCGCCGCGATCGCGCGTGAGCACTAATGCGCTGGAATTTCCCGTTCTTCAAGCACGGATCACTGTTTCCCGCGAACGCGATCGCCGTCGATCTCGGCACCGCCAATACGCTCGTCTATGTGAAGGGCGAAGGCATCGTGCTCAACGAACCATCGGTGGTCGCGATGGATCGCGAGACGAAGAAGATCAAGGGCGTGGGCCTTGAAGCCAAGCGCATGCTCGGCCGCACCCCCGAAGGCATCATCGCCGTGCGGCCCATGAAGGACGGCGTGATCGCCGACTTCGACGTGACCGAAAAGATGCTGCGCTACTTTCTCGAGTTGATCATCGAGAAGCACGTCTTCCGCGTGAAGCCGCGCGTGATCGTCTGCGTGCCGTCGGGAATCACCGAGGTGGAGAAGCGCGCGGTCCGTGACTCGGCGCTCGGCGCCGGCGCCAAGGAAGTGTTCATGGTCGCCGAACCGATGGCGGCGGCGATCGGCGTCGGGCTGCCGGTGGAAACGCCGACGGGCAACATGGTGATCGACATCGGCGGCGGCACCACCGAGATCGCGGTCATCGCGCTCAGCGGCATCGTGTCGGACACGTCCATTCGTACCGGTGGCGACGAACTGGACACGAGCATCGTGCAGTTCATGCGATCGGGCTACAACCTGCTGATCGGCGAGCCGACGGCGGAGCAGGTGAAGATCCAGATCGGATCGGCGGCGCCGATGGGCGAAGAACGCGAGATGGAAGTGCGCGGACGCGACCTCGTGTCGGGGATCCCGAAGACGGTGCGCGTGCACAGCGCCGAGATTCGCGACGCCATGCAGCAGCCCATCCAGCAGATCGTGGACGCCGTGCGTCGCGCGCTGGAAATCACGCCGCCCGAACTGGCGAGCGATATCGTGGACCGCGGGATCGTGATGACCGGCGGCGGCGCGCTCATTCGCGGACTGGACGTGCTGCTGACGCAGGAGACCGGGCTCCCGATCCACGTTGACGAGGATCCGCTGACGTGCGTGGTGCGCGGCACGGGACGCATCCTCGACGACGAAGAGAAGTACTGGTCGGTCCTCTCCACGTAACGCCCAGTGCCGCGCCAGGCACGCACATCCTCCCACGCGGATAAGGCGACGCTCGTCGTCTGCGTGCTGTTGTCGCTGGTGGCGCTCGTGCTGCCGGCTCGGCATCGCTCGACCGTCGCCGGGGCGCTGCGCGGCACGATCGTGGTGCCCCTGGCCGGGTTGCAGGAGCGCGCGGAGGTGTCGCGCCGGGCGATTCTCGCCTACGACGCATCGCTCTTCCTCGCCGACAGCGTGCGCCTGCAGGCCTCGCAGAGCGACGTGTGGCGTGCCGAGAATGAGCGCCTGCGCCGTCTGCTGGGTTTGGGGGCCGCGCTGCGGTGGGGGTTCGTGCCGGCCGAGGCATTGCATGGTCGCGGCCTTGGTGACGACTACACGATGACGCTTTCGGTGGGGCGCAACGAAGGGGTCACCCCGTTCAGCGCTGTCGTGGCCCCCGATGGGCTGGTGGGGATGGTGGAGACGGTGGATGCGTCGTCGGCGGTGGCGATCGTCTGGCCGCATCCCGATTTTCGGGTGAGTGCGGTGTCGGCCGACGGCACGGCGTTCGGCATCGTCTATCCGCATCTTGGCGCGGGGGCGACGCGCTTCCTGCTGGAACTGCGCGGCGTCGCGTTTCGCAATGCGCTGCGTCCGGGGACGCTGATTGTGAGTGCCGGGCTTGGCGGCGTGTATCCGCGCGGGATTCCCATCGGGTCGGTGGTCTCCGAGTTGCGCACCGCCGAGGGGTGGGCCCGCAACTACCTGCTGCGCCCGGCGGTGCGTCCGTCGGACGCGACGAGCGTCATTGTGCTGCAACCGAAACGCAGCAAGGACGGCGTGGCGGCGGTGTGGCAGACGGCGGTGGACAGCGCCCTGCGCACGCTCGTGGGCGGTGCCGACTCGCTGACAAAGCACCGCGCCGATTCGCTGGCGGCGGCGGAGCGGCAGCACCTCGACTCGCTGCAGGCGCTGCAACCGCGCCCCGACAGCGCGGCCGTGGTCGTGCCCCCCGTCAAACGGAAGCCCGCCCCATGAGCTTTGCCCGCGGTCTCTGGTTCGCGCTGGTCTTCCTGACACTGGTCGTGTTGCACTACACGCTGCGTCCGATGCTCGGCTGGCACGCGTCGATCGACTTCCTGGCGATCGCCGTGCTTCTGGTGGCGGTGCGCGCCCGCCCGGGGGTCGCCACCCTGGTCGGCTTCGCCGTGGGACTCGTGTCCGACGCGATGACGCCGGGGGCCTTTGGCGCCGGCGCGCTGGCATTCAGCATCGTGGCGTACACCGCGTCGTCGCTGAAGGCGGCGTTCTTTGCGGACAACCTGGCGCTGAACGCGGTCTTCGTCTTCCTGGGCAAGTGGGTGTGCGACCTGATCTTCCTGGCGGCGGAGCACCGGCTGGGTGGCACCGAGTTCCTGGCGCAGGCGCTGCTCTGGTCACCGTTGGCGGCCAGCCTCACGGCCATCGTCGGGTTGGTGGTGCTCGTGCTGGTGCGCCCGGTGGTGGGGACGCCGCGGGGATGAGCTTTCAGCCCAACGAGGTGCAGCGCCGCGCGCGGCTCGCTTCCGCGCTGCTCTTCCTGGCGTTCGTGTTTCTTGTCGGGTCGTTCTTTCGCACGCAGGTGCTGCAACATGCGCAGTACGTGCTGCAGAGCGAGGAGAATCGCCTGCGCGAAGTGCCGCTCCCTGCGCCGCGCGGCGTGATCTATGATCGCAAGGGACTGATCATCGCCGAAAACCTGCCGGGCTATTCGGTGTCGCTGCTGGCGCCTGGCGTCGATTCGCTGCGGGCGGCGCTCACGCGGCTGTCGGGAACGATTTCATTGTCGACCGAGCAGGTGAATCAGGCGGTGCGCCGGTTCCGCCGCGCTCCCAACCGTCCGGCGGTGATTTTTCCCGACGCATCGTTCGAGGTCGTGTCGGTACTCGAAGAGCATCGCGTGGAGTTTCCTGGGCTGATCATCCAGAGTTCGCCCAAGCGGTTCTATCCGGATGGCCCCGCCATGGCGGCGTTCATCGGCTACACCGGCGAGGTCAACGAAAACGAGTTGGCGAGCCCGGCATTCCGCGGCTACAAGGCGGGACAGCAGGTGGGGAAGGATGGCATCGAGAAGCAGTACGAGAGTCGGCTGCGTGGGCGCGAGGGGACGCGCTTTGTGGAGGTGGATGCCCGCGGGCGCGTGGTGCGCGAGGCCGGCGCGCGGCAGGACCTGCTGCCCGAGGCCGCGCCGCCACTGTACACCAACATCGACCTCGACCTGCAGAAGTACGTGGTGGAACTGTTCGGCGATTCGCTGATCGGTGGCGTGGTCGCGCTGGAGCCCAAGAGCGGCGAGGTGCTGGCGTTGCACTCGGCGCCGACCTTCGATCCCAACCGGTTCATCGGCGGCATTCCGGCAGACTACTGGCGCGCGCTCAACGAGGATCCGCGGCGGCCGCTGTACAACAAGGCGATCAAGGGGACGTATGCCCCCGGGTCCACGTGGAAGCTCGCCACGGCCGTGCTCGCGATGCAGGACGGTTTGTTGACGCTGGATGACCGGATGCCGGTGGCGTGCACGGGCGGGTACCAGTATGGCAACCGGCGGTTCAAGTGCTGGGACAAGAAGGGGCACGGCAGCGCGACGCTGGCGCAGGCCATCGAAGGGTCGTGCGACGTGTATTTCTACCAGCTCGGTCTCAAGATCGGGCTCACGCGCCTGGTGGCCGGCGGCATCGACCTCGGGGCGCGGCAGCGGACGGGCATCGACCTGCCGTCGGAGACGCGCCCGCTCTTTCCCACGGCGCCGGCGACGGATTACTACAACCGGCTCTTCGGGCCGCGCGGGTGGAGCAACGCGGTGTCGCTGAATCTTTCCATTGGCCAGGGCGAGAATTCGCAGACCGTGGTGAACATGGCGCGCTTCTACACGGCGCTGGCGACCAACGGCGAGGCCGCGCAGCCGGAAATCGTGCGCGGCGGTTCAAAGCGTATCAGGCTGTTCGAGCTGGACGACGCACAGATGGCCGGCGTGCGCAAGGCGCTGGCGGGCGTCGTGCAGCGCGGGACGGCGGCCGCGTCGCAGATTCAGGGCGTGATGCTGGCCGGCAAGACCGGCACGGCGCAAAACTCGCAGGACACCAAGCGTGACCACGCCTGGTTCGTGGGTTTCGCGCCGGCCAATGATGCCAAGATCGTCGTGGCGGTGATGCTCGAGTTCGGTGGACACGGCACGCGCGCGGCGCGCATCGCCTCCAAGATCATCGAGCACTATCTCAAGGTGCAGACCACGCAGGTCCTGAACACGGAGGGGGAATGACCGTCTCCCGCAGCCGTATCGCCGACCCGGCGCTGGTCGCCATCGCGGTGCTGCTGTCGTTGTACGGCATTGCCATGGTGTACAGCGCCGGGCAGACCGACGTCCCGACGCAGGTGGCCCACGCGTACAAGCAGCAGATCATCTGGTTCTGCCTTGGGATGAGCGTCGCGTACGCCGTGAGCCGCGCCTCGGTGCGCTTTCTCGACTGGGCGACCACCCCTGCGTACGCGCTGAGCTGCTTCCTGCTGTTCCTGCTCCTCTTCATCGGCGCGGGCGCCGGCACGGCGGCCAGCACCAAGAGCTGGCTGGCGATCGGCGGCGTACGCCTGGGACAGCCGTCCGAACTGGCGAAAATTGCGGTGGTGCTCATCCTCGCCAAGATCCTGGCGGCGCGGCGACAGGCGCCGAAGTCGTTGATCGACCTGTGGCAGCCGGCGCTCGCCGTCTTCGTGCCCTGGGTGCTGATCATGCGGCAGCCCGACCTGGGCACGGGCATCGTCTTCGTCGGCATCTTCTTCGCGATGCTCTTCTGGGCCGGCGCCTCGTGGCAGCTGCTGGTGCTGGTGGCGAGCCCCGTGGTCAGCCTGATCCTGGCGTTCAGCACCGGGCTCTGGGGCGCCTGGTTCCTGGTGCTCATCGCGCTCGTGCTCTGGTACCGGCCGTACCTGGTGGAGGGCGTGGTGGTGGTGCTGGCGAACGTCGTCACGGGGGTGGTGGCGCCGATCCTCTGGGACACGTTGAACCCGTATCAGCAGAAGCGACTGCTCGTCTTTCTCGATCCGTCGGCCGACCCGCGCGCATCGGGATACCACGTCATCCAGTCGCAGGTGGCCATTGGGTCGGGTGGCTGGATCGGGAAGGGGTTCACGCTGGGGAGCCAGAAACGCCTGGCCTTCCTGCCGGCCCAGCATACCGACTTCATTTTCCCCGTGGTGGGCGAGGAACTCGGGTTCCTGGGCGTCACCGTGGCGCTGACGCTGTTCCTCGTCCTGCTCCTGCGTTCGGTGCGCATCGCGGCGCGGTCGGCGGATCCCTTCCCGAGCATGGTGGCGTTCGGGCTCGCCTCGGCGTGGTTCGTCCACGTCCTCGTGAACGTCGGCATGACCCTGAACCTGATGCCCATCACGGGCATTCCGTTGCCGTTCTTCAGTTATGGCGGGTCGTTCATGCTCTCCTGCTGGATCACGGTGGGGATTCTGGTGCGCATTTCCGGCGAGGGGCGCGGCAAGGCGGACATGCTCGTTATTTAGGGCGGCCAGGTACGGGGCAAGTCCTTGCCGGGCTTGGTGATGCGTGTCACATTATCCCCATGGCTTGGTTTCGGAAGGAAAAGAAGCCGCGCGAGCCCAGGACCGAGCGCCTTGAGATTCCGGCGGACGTCTGGGAAAAGTGCGAGGCGTGTGGGCATACGGACATCCGGGAGAAGCTCGTCCGGAACTGGCACGTATGCCCGTCCTGCGATTTTCATCGCCGGATGCGCGCGCACGAGTACGCCGCGCTCCTGCTGGACGAAGGGTCCATCGAGGAGACGGAAGTCGACCTGCGGTCCAAGGATCCGCTCGGCTTCCCCGATTACCCGGCGCGCCTGAAAAAGGCGCTCGCGAGCGCGGGTGATTCTGACGCGATTCTGACAGCCACCGGCACGATGGAAAAGATGCCGGTGAACCTGGGGGTCATGGACTTCGCCTTCATGGGCGGTTCCATGGGTTCCGTGGTCGGCGAAAAGATCGCGCGCCTGGCGCTGCGATCGCTGGAAAAGAAGTTTCCGCTGATCATCATCTCGGCCTCGGGTGGCGCACGCATGCAGGAAGGCGTGTTGTCGCTGATGCAGATGGCCAAGACGGCGGCGGTACTCAGCCAGTTGCACGACCGCGCCATTCCGTACGTGTCGATCCTCACCAACCCGACCACCGGTGGCGTGAGCGCCTCGTTCGCGATGCTTGGCGATGCGATCCTGGCGGAGCCGGGTGCGGTGATCGGCTTTGCCGGGCCGCGCGTGATCCGACAGACGCTGGGGCAGGACCTCCCCGAGGGATTCCAGACCGCGGAGTTCCTGTTGGAGCGCGGCATGGTCGATCACGTGTCGCACCGTCACCAGCTGAAGCAGACCGTGGGCCGCCTGCTGCGGCACATGAGCCTGAAGCCCGTGGCCACCGAGTGGGCGTCCACCTGAAGACGTACCACGACGCGCTGGACTTCCTGTACGCACGCACGACCGGAAAATGGAAGCTCGGCCTGGAACGTGTGCAGGATCTGCTGCGGTTGCTCGGGGATCCACAACGCCAGTTGCGCACGATGCACGTGGCCGGCACCAACGGCAAGGGAAGCGTCTGCGCCACGCTCGACTCGGTGCTGCGCGCGCGCGGCCTGCGCGTCGCCCGCTACACGTCGCCGCACCTCATCGATTTTCCCGAGCGTTTTCTCGTGGACGGTGTCCCGGTAGCGAGCGACCGGATCGTCGAGTGGGTCGATCGCTGGACCCCTGAGGTCGAGCGCCTGGGCGCCACGTTCTTTGAAGCCACCACCGCCATGGCCTTTCAGTTCTTCGCCGAGGCGGGCGTGGATGTGGCGGTCGTAGAGACCGGGCTGGGTGGACGGCTGGACGCCACCAATGTGCTGCTGCCGCTGGTGGCCGGCGTGACCAACATCCAGATCGATCACGTGGAGTATCTGGGGGCCACGCGCGAGGAGATCGCCTTTGAGAAGGCGGGAATCTTCAAGCGCGGCGTTCCCGCGATCGTCGGGGAGCCCGATGCGGACATCCGCGCGCTGCTGGTGGCGCATGCGCGCGGGCACGGGGCGACGCCCATTCGCGCGGTGTACGACGAAGCCGCGTTGAGCGAGGTGACGGTAACGGCCGACGAGACCCGGTTCGTGTCGCGCACGGCGCGCGGCGAGCGGGAAGTGCGGACGCCGCTGGTGGGACGGCATCAGGCCTCGAATGCGCTGGTGGCGCTGGCCATGCTCGACGCGCTCCCCGATGACCTGCGTCCCGACGACGCTTCGGTGGAACAGGGCTTGGCCACCGTGCGGCTGCCCGGGCGCTTCCAGCGGGTGGGGAAGCACCTGTTCGACGTGGCGCATAATCCGGATGGCGCGACGGTGCTGGCCCAGACGCTGTCAGAGGCCCGCTTGCCGCACCCGGTGGTGGCCGTGTTCAGCGTACTCAGCGACAAGGACTGGATGGCGATGATGGCGGCGCTGGCGCCGCAGGTGGACCGCTTCATCGTGACCAATTCGCCCACCGCGCCGCCCAGCCGGGCATGGAACGTGATCGATGTGCTGGCGTATGCCCGGGCTCAGGGGTGGGACGCCGTGGTGGTCCGGGATTTCGACCGGGCGCTCTCGCGAGCGAGCGACGAGGGGGCCACGGTGGTGGTGACGGGGAGTTTCCACACGGTTGGGGACGCAATGTCAAGGTTGCAGGTCTCGCCGACCGCCGGGTAAATTTCGGGGATGGATAACGACGAACGTCTCCCCGAGGGATCCCCCCCGAAACGACCGCCCTCCAAGGGGTCGCTTCCCGGATTCCGCGACTTTTATCCGGAAGACCTCGCCCGTCGTTCGGCGATCTTTCGTGCGTGGCGCGCGGTGGCCCGCCGGTATTCGTTCGTCGAGTACGACGGACCGCCGCTGGAGCCGCTGGACCTGTACACGCAGAAGAGCGGCGACGAGATCGTCACTCAGCTCTACAGCTTTGAAGACAAGGGCGGACGGCAGGTGTCGCTGCGGCCCGAGATGACGCCGACGTTCGCGCGTATGGTGGCGGCACGGGCCAACGCCCTGCCCAAGCCGGTGCGCTGGTTTTCGCTGCCGCAGCTCTTTCGCTACGAACGGGCACAGCGCGGTCGCCTGCGCGAGCACTTCCAGTTGAACGTGGACATCGTCGGCGAGCCCAGCGAGTTGGCCGATGCCGAGCTGCTGTGCGTGGCCATCGACATCATGCGCGAACTGGGGCTCGGCCCCGATGACGTGCGTGCCAAGGTCAGCGATCGGCGCCTGCTCAACGAACTGTTGGCGGCCATCGGCGTCAGCGAGGGGCAGTTGGGCGCTGTGTACGGAGTGCTCGACAAAGTGGCCAGGCAGCCGCACGACGTGTCGCGCGAAAAGCTGGAGGCGGCCGGGCTGGTGCCCAATCAGGTGGAACGCATCATGGCGCTCCCCGACGTGGCGACCATGGACGATCTCGAGCGCGACTTCGGTCACGTGGCGGCCGTGAAGCCGGCGCTGGAGCGCTTCGGCCGGTATCTGGGGCACCTGCATGCACTGGGGGTCACGGCCTGGGTGGACATCGACTTGTCGATCGTGCGCGGGCTGGCCTACTACACGGGCACCGTCTTCGAGTTGTTCGACGCCAAGGGCGAACTGCGCGCGATTTGCGGTGGTGGCCGGTACGACAACCTGCTCGCGGCCCTCGGCGGGGTGGACCTGCCGGCGCTCGGCTTCGGCATGGGCGACGTGGTGCTGGGCGAACTGCTCAAGGCGCACGGGTTGTTCGATGACGTCGTCACTGAGGGCCCGGAGTTCTGGGTGGTGAGTACGGTGCACAACGAGCCGGCTACGGTGCTGAGCACCGCGGCGGCGCTGCGGCGCATGGGCTATGCGGCGGAGTACGTGCTGAACGAAGAAAAGCTGCGCACGCAGAAATCGGCAGCGCAGATCAAGGCGGCCGAGCGCGCCGGTGCACAGTGGCTGGTGATCTTCCGTGACGACACGCACGCCGAGGTGCGTCCGCTGTCGCGCGAGAAGGGTGAGGAGCACCGGGAGTGGCCGGTGATCGCGTTGCAGGACCTGCAGGATCCCGAGCGCGGATACGCCGCGCTCGCCGCGGCGGGGGTGCCCGCCGCCCGTGATGACTGACCGACAGAGCGATGGCTGACGACAAGAAGCTGACGACCCGCGCCGAAGACTTCAGTGCGTGGTACAACGAACTGGTATTGCGCTCCGAACTGGCCGACTATTCGCCGGTGAAGGGCTCGATGGTCATTCGCCCCAACGGCTACGGCATCTGGGAGCGGATGCAGCGCGCCCTCGACGACATGTTCAAGGCGACGGGGCACCAGAACGCGTACTTCCCGCTGCTGATTCCCGAGAGCTTCCTGAAGAAGGAGGCGCAGCACGTGGAAGGGTTCGCCCCCGAATGCGCGGTGGTGACCCACGGCGGCGGCAAGCTGCTGGAGGAGCCGCTGGTCATCCGGCCGACGTCGGAAACGATCATCTACCACATGTTCGCCAAGTGGACGCAGTCGTACCGCGACCTCCCCATCCTGATCAATCAGTGGGCCAACGTGGTGCGCTGGGAAATGCGCACGCGGCTGTTCCTGCGCACGCTGGAGTTCCTGTGGCAGGAAGGGCACACGGCGCACGCGACGCATGACGAGGCGGAAGAAGAGACGGTGCGCATGCTCGGCGTGTATCGCACGTTCATGGAAGAATGGATGGCGATGCCCGTGATCACGGGGCTGAAGAGCGACGGCGAGAAGTTCGCCGGGGCGCTGCGCACGTATTCGTGCGAGGCGATGATGCAGGACAACAAGGCGCTGCAGGCGGGGACGTCGCACAACCTGGGGCAGAACTTCTCCAAGGCGTTCGAGCTGCAGTTCCAGGACGAGAAGGGCGAGATGGCGTTCGCCTGGAACACGTCGTGGGGCGTGAGCACGCGGATGATCGGCGGCCTGGTGATGACGCACGGCGACGACAACGGCCTGCGCACGCCGCCGAAACTGGCGCCCATCGAGATCGTGATCGTCCCCATCTGGAAGAGTGACGAGCAGCAGGCGCTGCTCACGGCCGCGGCGTTGAAACTCAAGGAAGAGCTGACGACGTGGACGGGGCGTGGCGCGACCGATCGCCTGCGTGTGCATGTGGACCTGCGCGACGGCATGAAGCCGGGCGCCAAGTACTACGAATGGGAACTGCGCGGCGTGCCGCTGCGCTTCGAACTCGGCCCCAAGGACCTGGAGAAGCAGGCGGTGTTCTCGGCGCGGCGTGACACGCGCGAGAAGCTGTCGCTGCCCATGGAGGGGCTGCCCGAGGCGGCGGCCGCGCTGCTCGAGCGGATCCAGAATGACATGCTGGCCGCCGCGCTCGCGCGCCGCGAAGCCAACAGTGTGCGTGGGGCCATCACGTACGCGCAGTTCGCCGAGCTCATGGAGGGGCCCGGCGGCTTCGTCTATGCCGGCTGGTGCGGTGACGCGGCGTGCGAGGCCAAGGTGAAGGAAGAGACCAAGGCCACCATCCGCTGCCTGCCCGACGCCGAGTTCCGCAGCGCAGAGGCTCCGGCCTCGTGCCTGTGCTGTGGCAAGACGTCCGTCGCTGAGGCAGTGTGGGCCCGCGCGTACTAGGGCGCCCGTATGTTCGGCACGACGGGGCCCTCTGGTGCGAGGGGGTCCCGCTTGAGGTAATTGCGGCCGGAGCCGGCACCCCGGCCTACGTCTACAGCGCCAACGCACTGCGTGAACGCTATCGCGCCCTCGATACGGCGCTGGCCGGCGTGCCGCATCGCATTCACTATTCGCTGAAGGCCAACAGCAGCCGCGGGTTGCTGCAGGTGCTGCGCGACGAGGGGTGCCACGCCGATGTGGTGTCGGGGGGCGAACTGGTGCGCGCCATGCGCGCAGGCTTTGCCCCGTCTGAGATCATCTTTGGCGGCGTCGGCAAGTCGCGCGCGGAAATCCGCGCCGGGCTGCAGGCTGGCGTGAAGCTGCTGAACATCGAGTCGGCGGCTGAACTCGACGTCGTGGAAGATGAGGCGCGGGCGCTCGGCGTCCGCGCACGCATCGCGTTTCGCGTGAACCCGGAAGTCGAAGTGGCCAACGCGCACGCGTACATCGCCACGGGGTCGCGTGGGCACAAGTTCGGCATCCCGTGGGGCGACGTGTTGTCGGTGGCCAACCGGGCGATTGCATCGAAGCACCTGGAACTCGCCGGACTCGACATGCACGTGGGATCGCAGCTGCTCTCGCTCGACCCGTACCGCGACGGCGTGGAACGGCTGGCTGGGCTGGCGCGCACGCTGCAGAAAGCGGGGGCGCCACTGCGCTACCTGGATGCGGGAGGCGGGTTGCCGGCGCGCTACGGGGAAGAGGACGCGCCCGACCTCGAGCTGTTTGCGAGCATCATCGTGCCGGTGGCGACATCGCTGGGGCTCGAGCTCATCGTCGAGCCGGGGCGTTTTGTGGTGGCGGAATCGGGCGCGCTGCTCACGCGCGTGCTGTACCGGAAGTTGTCGGGTGGCACCGACTTCGTGATTTGTGACGCGGGGATGACGGAACTGCTGCGTCCCTCGCATTATGATGCCTACCACGCGATCGAGGCGGTGCAGCCTCGCGGTGGACAGGCAACCGTGGATGTCGTGGGACCGATCTGCGAAACGGGCGACTTTCTCGCCCGGGACCGGACCATGGACGACGTGCAGCCGGGCGATCTGCTCGCGGTGCACACCACGGGAGCGTACGGTTATGCGATGTCGTTCACGTACAACGCGCGGCCCCGCGCCCCCGAAGTGCTGGTGGACGGGTCCCGCTGGTCCGTGATCACCCGTCGCGAAACGTACGATGACCTGGTCCGGCTCGAAACCGAGACCCTTGAATGGCAGGAGGCCTGATGCGCGTCGGACTCATCAGTGATACGCACGACCGGGTGCCGGCTATCACGCGCCTGCTGCAGGAGTTCCAGCAGCGCGGCGTGGAGATGGTGTTGCACACGGGGGACTATTGCGCACCGTTTGCGCTACTCCCGTTCCAGGAATATGCGGCGCCCATGGTGGGCGTCTTCGGACGCACCGACGGGGATCGTGAAGGGTTGCGGGCGACGGCCGCGCAGGCGCTGGCGTGCGAGTTGTTCGACGGGCCGCACTCGATGCAGATCGGCGAGCACAAAATCCTGCTGGTGCACGATCTCGGCGACGTGTCGGAGCGGTCCATCATGTCGCACGGCCTCGTGGTACACGGTGCCGAGCACAAGCAGGAAATGAAGACCCGCGGCGACACGCTGATCGTGAATCCCGGCGAAGGGTGCGGCTGGATGAACGGCGCGCCGACGGCGGCCATTCTCGATCTCGACTCGAAGCACGTGGAGTTCGTGAAGCTGGACGGGCCGGAGTGGAAGTTCTAGCTGCAGAGTACGACAGACAAAGACAGAGTACGACAGAGTACGACAGAGTACCATAGAGCCTACTACCTCCGGATCAGACGTGTCGCGCATCCTCATCATCGATTGCGGTTCGCAGTTCACCCAGCTCATCGCGCGCCGGGTGCGCGAAGCGCGCGTCTATTGCGAGATCCACCCGCCCACGCGTTCGCTCGCGTGGATTCGCGAGTGGAATCCGAGCGGCATCATTCTCTCGGGCGGCCCCAGTTCGGTGACGGACGAGGGAGCGCCGGCGTTCGATCCCGGCATTCTCGATGTCGCGCCGCTGCTGGGGGTGTGCTACGGCATGCAGTGGATCGCGCACGTGCAGGGTGGGGAAGTGGTGGGCGGCGGCGGGCGCGAGTATGGGCGTGCCGAGGTGCAGGTGGTGGAGCCGGCGGGCATGTTCGCCGGCTTTGACGCCGGAGAGAAGACCACGGTGTGGATGAGTCACGGCGACCACGTGGAAGCCGCACCGCCGGGCTACGTGGTCACGGCCCAGAGCGGTTCTGTGATCGCCGGATTCCGGCACGCGACCCGTCCTGTGCATGCCGTGCAGTTTCACGCGGAAGTGGCGCACACCGTGCGTGGCGCGGACATCATCCAGAACTTCCTGTTCGGCGTCTGCGGCTGTGCCCCCGACTGGACGCCGGGGCACTTCATCGACATCGAGGTGGCGAAGATCCGCGCGCTGGTCGGCGACAAGCACGTCATCTGCGGCTTGTCGGGCGGCGTGGATTCCTCCGTGGCGGCCGCGCTGGTGCACAAGGCGATCGGCGACCAGCTGACCTGCATCTTTGTCGACACCGGGTTGCTGCGCCTGCACGAACGCGAGCAGGTGGAGCGCACCATGGGGCAGCATCTGGGCATCAAGCTCATCACCGTGCGCGCCGAGGATCGTTTCCTCGACGGGCTGGCGGGCGAGTCGGACCCGGAGAAGAAGCGCAAGATCATCGGCCACACGTTCATCGATGTGTTCGAGGATGCCGCGGCCGCGGCCGGTGACGGGGCGGAGTTCCTGGTGCAGGGCACGCTGTATCCCGACGTCATCGAGTCGGTGAGCGCCAAGGGCGGGCCGAGCGCGACCATCAAGACGCACCACAATGTCGGCGGGCTCAAGCCCGACATGAAGTTCAAGCTGATCGAGCCGCTGCGCGAGTTGTTCAAGGACGAGGTGCGCAACGTCGGCCGTGAACTCGGCTTGCCCGAGGAGATGGTGGGGCGGCATCCGTTCCCCGGCCCGGGGCTCGCCATTCGCGTGCTGGGCGCTGTGGACCGCGATATCCTGGACACGCTGCGCCAGGCGGATGCGATCTACCTCGAGGAGATTCGCTCCGCCGGGCTGTATGCCGACATCTGGCAGGCGTTCGCCGTCTTCCTGCCGGTGCGTTCGGTGGGGGTGATGGGCGACGGGCGCACCTACGAGCACGTGGTGGCGCTGCGCGCCGTGACCAGCACCGACGGCATGACCGCCGACTGGTTCCCGTTCCCGCCCGAGGTGCTGGCGCGCATGTCCAGCCGCATCATCAACGAGGTCAAGGGCGTCAATCGCGTCGTGTACGACGTGAGTTCCAAGCCGCCCGCCACGATCGAGTGGGAGTAGGCGGCCAGCCTCGCGCCGATCAGGCGGGAAAGAGTTCCCGCCGCCGTCGCTCCCAGCCCGCCAGCCAATGCCGGAGTTCGTCAGCCGGCATCGGCCGACCGAGAAAGAACCCCTGCGCCTGATCGCAATTGCGTGAGCGCAGCCAGGCCCAGTCGGCGCTGTCTTCCACCCCCTCCGCGACCGTCCGCATGCCGATGCGGCGGGCCATGTCGACGCTCGCCGTGAAGAGCGCGGCGAGCGTCGCGTTGCTCCCCGCGCCGTGCAGGAACGAGCCGTCGATCTTGACCTCGTTGAATGGCAGGTCGCGCACCTGTGCCAGGGACGAGTGGCCGGTCCCGAAATCGTCGATGGACATCGTGACGCGCTTGAGCCGCAGCCGACTCACGACCTCCATCACGGCGTGCGGATCCCTGGCGAGCCGTGGTTCACCGACTTCGAGCACGAGGTCGGAGGGTGGCACCCCGTGGCGTTCGAGTTCGGCCAGCACATAATCGGCAAAATCAACCTGCGCGAGGTCGTCCATGGAAACATTGACGGCCACCGACAGTTGCAGGCCGTCCTGCCGCCACTCGTCAGCCTGACTGAGCGCCGCGCCGATGACCACCCGGGTGAGTTCGCTGATCAGTCCGTGTTCCTCCACCACGCCGAGAAAGCGGCCAGGCAGGACGTCGCCATGCAGCGGATGGCGCCACCGCACCAGGGCTTCCACACCGGCCACTGTCCCCGTGACGAGATCCACCTTGGGCTGGTAATAGTTCACCAACTCGCCGTGGCGTACGGCCCGCGTGACATCGCCGGCCGCGTACGCCGTCGGAGCGCCGGACGCGGCAGGCGCGGGGGATTCCCACCGTGCCAGCAGGGCGCGCAGTTCGACCGGCCACACCGGCTTGGGCAACGTCCCCAATACGGTGAGTTGATGCGAGGCGCCCAGCCGCGCGGCGGTTTCCACCAGTCGCTCGTCCTCGCCGCTCACGAGCACCACGGGAATCGATCGGTGACTCTCCGCCAGCAGGCGCAGGAAGGCCACGCCGTCGACGTCGGGCATGTTGAGGTCGAGGAAAATCAACCCGATGGTGCGCTCCGGTGCGTTCAGCGCGTCGAGTGCCACCGCAGCCGTGGTGCAGCCTACCACATCGTGGTAGCCCAGTCCGTTCAAGGCCCTCGCCAGCAACTTGAGCTGCAGCGGATCATCGTCGAGCAGCAGAAGTTCGGTCACGAGGGGGGCGTTGGGGAATGATGGGGACGAGTCTGGGGCGCCGACGGACCTGGGACGCATCGTCGCGTCCAATGGTCGTGGCGGAGTCATGGCTGGCCGGCGAGCGTACGGCAAGGCAACACGCCTGACGGGCGAAATGTAGGCTGCCCCGTGCGCGCCACAAGTGGACAGTGGAGATCCTTGGCCCACGCCCAATCGGCGCGCGCCCGCCACCCCGGAGGCGAGGGGATCGGCCGGGTGTTATCCTCACGACAGTGGCTGGCTGCCCCCAATCAGTGCGATCGCGGAAGCCACTGGAACCCGGGGTAGGGAGACGCGTGAAGACCTTCGTTGCCAGGAGTCCGTTGTGACCGCTCTCTCCCTGGCGTGGCCTGCGCGCACCGAGTTGCGCGAGATGTTCGGACTCGCCGCGCCGGTGGTCCTCGTACAGGTGGGCCTGCAACTCATGGGCTTCATCGACACGCTGATGGTCGGGCGCGTCTCATCTGATGCGCTGGCGGGCGTGGCGCTCGGCAACTTCTACTTTTTCAACATCGCCATCTTTGGCATGGGCACGCTGATGGCGCTCGATCCGGTGGTCGCGCAGGCCCTGGGGGCGGGAGACCATGCCGGTGCCCGACGCGGCGTCCAGCGCGGCGTGTTGCTGGCGCTGGCGGTCAGTGTGGTGGCGGGATTTGCCTTCCTGGGGAGCGGTGGGGCCTTCCGCTTGCTGCGGCAGCCCGAGGCCGTGGTGCCGCTGGCCCGCGACTTCGTACAGCTGAGCATCATCGGCCTGCCTCCGTTCTTCGTCTTCATCGTGCTCAGGCAGTCGCTGCAGGCCATGCTGACCGTGCGACCGGTGCTCTGGGCGATGGCCATCGGCAATGGCGTGAACCTGTTCGCCAACTGGGTGCTGATCTTCGGGAACCTCGGGGCTCCTGCCATGGGCGTTGCGGGGTCCGCGTGGTCCACGGCCATCGCGCGCTGGGTGATGCTCATCGCGCTGCTCGTCGCGGGGTGGCCGGCCCTGCGTCCGCACCTGCGGGGCTCATGGCGTGCCGCGACGGCGGCCGGTCCGTTATGGCAGACGTTGCGCCTGGGGCTTCCCATCGGCCTGCAGTGGTTCTTCGAGGCCGGGGCCTTCGCGCTGGCTACGCTGATGTTCGGCTGGCTTGGCACCGTGCCGCTGGCCGGGCACGAAGTCGCGCTCAGCCTGGCGTCACTCACCTTCATGGTGCCGGTCGGCTTTTCCAGCGCCGCGGCTGCGCTGGTCGGTCATGCCGTGGGACGCGGGGACATGGCCTCCGCGCGGCGGCACGCGGCGGGCGCCTGGGTGCTCGGCGTGGGGTTCATGGCGTGCAGCGCCGTGTTCATGCTCGCGTTTCCACGCATCATCGCCGAGTGGTTCACGCGCGACCCGGCGGTGGTGGCGGTGGCGATGACGCTGATCCCGATTGCGGGAGTGTTTCAGGTCTTCGACGGCACGCAGGCCGTGGCGAGCGGGCTCGCGCGCGGCACCGGCGATACCACGGTGCCCATGCTCCTGCACCTGTGCGGATTCTGGGCCATCGGCATCCCGCTGTCCGCGCTGCTGGGCTTCGGCACGCGGCTGGGGGGGCCGGGCATCTGGTGGGGACTCACATCGGGACTGATCGTCGCCGCCGTGCTGCAATCATGGCGCGTGCAACGGCGGCTGCGGCTGGACATCGCGCGGGTAGTCGTGGAGCACCAGCCCGCGAGTTAGATCCCCTTTTCCTCGAGCAGCTTCATGAACTGCGCCGCATCGGTCAGGGCGTTCAGGCGATCGGGAAGATCGGGCTCCTTGGAGAACTGCGCGATCTTGCCGAGTACCGGCAGGTACTGGTTGGAGACTTCCAGCGGCGGCGCGACGATCAGGAAGAAGAAGTGCACCGGCTGGCCGTCCATCGCCTTGAAATCGATGCCCGCGCGCTTGCGGCCGAAGGCCACCCGCAGCTTGTTGACGACGAGCGAACGGCAGTGGGGAATGGCGATGCCACGCCCGATGCCGGTGGAGCCGAGATTTTCCCTTCGCTTGAGCATCTTGAACAGCATCTGCTCGTTCTTTTCGTCCAGGCCGAGCAGGCCGATGAGTTCTTTGAGAATGTCGTCTTTGGTGCTGCCGGCCAGTTCGAGTTGAACGGCTTCTTCGGCAAAGAATTCACGCAGTTCCATATGGTACCTCAATGACGCAGAATTTGATGGTAGAGTTGTAAATTTAGCGTTGGGCGCGAGTGAAGTCAAATCATATCATTGCAAGGACTTGGCCTTCCCCTTAGGTTGCTCAAGATGCCTCGTTTTCCATTCCCGGTCTCCGTCGCGGTGCCTGTGTTTCTGGCGCCCATGGCGGGGGTGTCTGAGTCGCCGTTCCGGCGCCTCTGCCGCCGTTATGGCGCGGATGTGGTCGTGACGGAGTTCCTGTCGGCCGAAGGCATCCGCCGGGAAAACGAGTCGACGCTCAGCAAGTTGAAATTCGGACCCGATGAACGGCCCATTGGCGTGCAGATATTCGGGGCGGATCCCTTCGCCATGGGCGAGGCCGCCCGGCTCGTCACGGACGTGTTCCAGCCCGATTACATCGACATCAATTTCGGCTGCCCGGTGAAGAAGGTCGTGCGCCGCAACGGCGGGTCGGGTTGCCTGAAGGATCTCGATCTGGTGCAGGCGGTCATTCGCGGGGTCGCGTCGGGCACGCATCTGCCAGTGACGGTGAAGATTCGCAGCGGGTGGAGCGAGGACACGCGAGACCCGGTAGCGATCGCGTTGCGCTGTCAGGATGCCGGCGCACGCATGCTCGCGCTGCACGCGCGGTCACGCACGCAGATGTACACGGGATCGGCCAACTGGGACGAAATCGCCCGCGTGGCGGCCGCGCTCGAGATTCCGGTGCTGGGCAACGGCGACATCAAGACGGCCGCCGATGCGCACCGCATGTGGACGCAGACCCACTGTGCCGGCGTGATGATCGGGCGCGGCTCCTTTGGCCAGCCGTGGATCTTCCGCGAGGCGCGTGCCCTGATCGACGGCACGCCGGTGCCGGCGTCACCCGATGTGGCTGGGCGTTTCGATGCGGCGCTGGAGCACGCGCGCATGGTGCAGGAGTACGAGCACGACCCGCTGGGCGCCGCACTGGAGTTTCGCAAGCATCTGGGCTGGTACGTCAAGGGACTGCCGGGCTCTGCGGATCTGCGGCGCAAGCTGCATGCCGTGGAATCGTTCGGGGAAGTCGAGGGGATTTTTCACGACTATCTCGCGAGCGCGTGGATGCATGACGCCTTGCCGGCGGTCTCGACGGACGCCGCCGCGGCTGACGCGGCATCGGGGCTGGGCACATGATGCGCGACCGGGTGCGCGCACTGCTCGCCGATGTGGCCGCCGGCCACCGCACGGTTGATGAGGCGTTGGCACTATTGGACACCGCGCCGCTGGAAGACCTGCAGTTCGCGCAGATCGATCATCATCGGGCGCTACGGCAGGGGTATCCCGAAGTCGTGTTCGGCGAGGGAAAGACGGTCGAGCAGACGGTGCAGATTTGCGAACGGCTGGCCGCACGTGGCGACGGGTTCCTGGTGACGCGCGCCAGTGACGACATGCGAGCGGCGCTCGCCTCGGCCTTTGCCGGGGCAGAGGTCGACGCGCTGGGGCGCACGGTACTGTTGCGTGGCGCCGATGCCGTGGCGCCGGCCGACACCGGTGCACTGGTGGTGACCGCCGGCACCGGCGACCTGCCCGTGGCGCAAGAGTGCATCGTCACGTTGCGCGCCTTCGGCCATGCGGCGCGGCGTGTCGCCGATGTGGGCGTCGCCGGCATCCACCGCGTGCTGGCCCAGCAGGACACGCTGCGTTTGGCGCGCGTCGTCGTGGTGGTCGCGGGAATGGACGGGGCGTTGCCGTCAGTCGTCGGCGGCCTGGTGCGTGTTCCGGTGATTGCCGTGCCCACGAGCATCGGGTATGGGGCCAGCTTCAAGGGACTGGCCGCGTTGCTGACCATGCTCAACTCGTGCGCGGCTGGCGTGACGGTGTGCAACATCGACAACGGATTCGGGGCGGCGGTGGCGGCGGCGCGAATCCTCGAACTCGGTGGCTAGGACGTGATCGGCAACGCCGCACTCTTCCTGTGTGGATGCGCAACTGGCATCGCCGGATGGGCATGGCTGGGACGGCGCCGCCGGCGAGCGGACGCATCGGCGTCGCTAGCGCCGCCGGCGCCGCCGAGGTCGTCACAGTCGCCGAAGAGTCGCGATGTCGCCGGTGTGCTGCGTGGTGACGATCTGGCGGCGGGGGTCGAACGTGACGCGTTGGAGTTGTCCGACGAGCTGCGACTGTATCTGGTCGATGTCGCGCGCCAGCACGGAGCGCGCGCCGTGACCGTCTGGCGGCGTGCGCCCGGTGAGGGACCCGGATACGACATCGTGGCGTCATCCCGCGAGGGACCACTGCCGTTGGCATCATCGTGGGGGAACGACTCGGAACGCGCGCTCGTCGCCTGGTCGGCGGCCGAGCAGTTGGTGGGATTCGAGCGGTCGGACGGGGAGCCCACACTGGCCATGTGCCCGGTCAAGTTCTCGTCGGGCGAATCGGCGGGGGCCATCGTGCTGGAGGCGGACGGTGCGTTCTTGTCGGCGCGTGATGCGCTGCGCGACTGGATGCCACGGCATGCGTCACAGGTGGGACGTCTGGTGAGCCTGCACGGGTATCGCAACGAAGCGGCCAAACAGAGCCGCTACATGCGGGCGATTCTCGCTATTGCCAAGGATCTCCAGCGGATGCATGAACCCGCCGTGCTGGAGCATGCGCTGTGCGTGTACGCCTGCCAGGTGACCGGGGCGGATTACGCAGCGCTGGTACGGTGGGATGCCGCCGCGCGTACGGGGAGCATCACCGCCTGCACGGACCAGGCGCCCGGAGTGCTGCGTCAGGGAACGGTCACCGCCGACTCGATGGTGGGAGCGGCCTGTGCGGAATCCACACCAGGATTCTGGGAAGATGCGACCTTCCTGCTCGATCGCGGGGCCGTGCTGCGAGACGGCGATGGCGGACTCGCGGCTGCGTCGTTCGCCGTACTGCCGATTGCGCGCGATGCCACGACCATCGGTGCCCTGGTGATCGGCGCCGTCAGCGCAGGGTCAATCCGCGCGCTGGAGATTCGGCATGGCAAGCTGCTGACGGAGATGGCGGTGAATGCGCTCGAGGGGGCCTGGGAACTGGCCGAGTCGAGCCGACAGTCACGCACCGACGGCCTGACCGGGCTGTGGAACCGGCGGCACTTCGACGAACAGCTCAAGCGCGTGGTGGACGAGACCGACCGGTTTGGCAACTCGTGCGCGCTGGTGATCTGCGACATCGACTTCTTCAAGAAGGTCAATGACACGTACGGGCACGACGCCGGGGACGCCGTGCTGGTGCGCGTGGCGGCGGTGCTGCACGACGGGGTGCGCACGGTCGACGTCTGTGCACGGCTCGGGGGAGAGGAACTGGCGCTGATCCTGCCGCAGACGTCGCTGGAAGGCGCCGTGGAGCTGGCCGAGCGGTTGCGTCAGCGCATCGAGGCCTTGAGCGTACCGCACGGCGGCGTGACGGTGCGGGTGACGGTCAGCATGGGGGTGGCGACGTACCGGGCCGGCGAGACGGGGAAGGGGCAGCTGTTCAAGCGGGCCGACGAGAGGCTCTATGCAGCGAAACACGGCGGGCGGAACCGGGTAGAACACGAGACCGGATGACGAAGGGCCGGGATCGAATCCGGCGTCGGAGGTCGTTTTCGGCGGGCGATCCTGCTATATTTGATGGGTAGTTGGGGGCGACCTGGTTTCGATTGTGTAGGTGGCTTCATGGCTGCGTGCCGAGGTCCTCGGGTTCCTCGTAAAACCGCCTGGGAAACGTTATCTGCGAACAACAACTTCGCTCTTGCTGCGTAAAGCTTAGGCTTTACCCCAGCAGTGCCTGGTGGGCAGCCCTCCCGGGGCGGCTTGCCAGGTATCGCAAATCCGGGATAGGGAAGCCGTACGCCTTCGGCGGCTTCGCGAAACTTTAGAGGGCTCATCTGTCGGTCGGGCGCTCACCACCCAGCCGCCGGAAACATCAATCGGTGAGCTACGCACGTAGACGCTGTGGATGATCCTGTGCAAGACGAGGGTTCGAATCCCTCCGCCTCCATTTTGAGACAGTGCAACACGATTCAGCGGCGTCCGAACAGGGCGCCGCTGTTTTGTTTTCCGACGATTCAACTAGGGGTGTTCGAGGGGCGAACATGCAAGGGACGGGGGGTCGGCCGGGTCCGCGTCTTTCAATTCAGCGTCATTGCACCCTATTTTTGTGACGCAAACTGCCAAACTCCTTCACGAACGGAGAATCCATGACTGTCAAAACCGCCTCTGTCGTCGCAGCGTTGCTCTCCATCGCCTGTGGCAGCGTGGTCTCCGCGCAACCTCGGAAAGGCGAGGCGGTGGTACTGCCAATGAACAAGCCGACTCCACCGAAGACCGTAATCGGCAAGTGCGCAAGAACGTATACAACCTCATTTGGTGGAGCAGTTCCCGCAGAGGTTCAGGCGCTCCTGCCAGCGCCCCTTATGGGGAACGCCGCTAGTTCCAGACGCGATTGGGTATTCTATAACTCAGGAGCGTCGAGCTTTGTCAGCAGCGGAGGCCCTCGCACCGACGTGTACTGCCAGTACAAGTCGGCAACTCTTCCAGTCGAGTACTCCCACTTGTACTCCTTTGCCTGCAAGAATGCCATCAAGCAAGCCGAGGACACTTGGAGCTGCGAGGTGTGACCAACATGATGTGGTGTGCGACAATCACGGTGAGTACGATTCCCTCCGCCTTCATTTTGTGACATTTCGATACGATCCAGCGGCGTCCCAACAGGGCGCCGCTGTATTGCGCTTTGGACATTGCCGCTTCATTCTCTCCAAGTCCGAACGGCGCGGCCCGTCGCCTGAAGACTCCTCGATGCGATCTGGCGCATGCGCGCCCGTGGCATCGTGTGCTGCAAGTAGCCGGCGTGTGCCCCCGGGCGTGCGACA